>JAJRPT010000175.1 GCA_024280675.1 Bacteroidota bacterium | reverse complement strand
GCAGCAGAACAAAGTAATTGAGGAGAGGCAGGCTCTTTGAATCCAGTTATTAATCTTGATACAATCCTGAATTCATAGCGAGGGTAGATGAATTTATCTGTCCAGCCTTTGTTTGGTTTGCAAGCACCAGAAGTCAAAACAGACGATTCCAAAGCTCTCACAACAGAGGTTCCAACTGCAAAAATATTCTTTTTAGCTTTGAGCGATTTATTAATAATATTTGCAGATTCTAAGCCAATCTCAAAAAACTCTGAGTACATTCTATGTTTTGTAAGGTCTTCTACTTCGATTCTTTCAAAAATCCCTTGCCCGATATTTAGGCTAACTTTTGCAATAGTAACACCTTTGCTACGAAGTTTCTCCAAAATATCTTCTGTGAAATGAAGCCCAGCCTTTGGCGGTGCAATCGAATTAGTTTTTTTGTTGTTAGAAAACACTGTTTGATAGGTGCGTTTATCATCCTCGACTGGGTCTCTGTGAATATAAGCTGGAAGTGGCATTTGCCCAATCCTGTCAATTACTTTGAAGAGATCACCTTCGTAAGAAAAACGAACTGTCCTGCCACGAGAGGTTGTGTTATCAATCACCTCACAATAGAATTTATTATTATCAAAATATATTTTATTGCCAATTCGAACTTTTCTTGCAGGTTCGACAAGCACATCCCAAATCCTATCTTCTTTGTTCAGTTCTCTGAGAAGCATTACCTCAATTTGAGCATTTGTTTTTTCTTTTTTCCCAAAGAGGCGCGCCGGATAAACTCTAGTATCATTGACCACAAGGCAATCACCTTTCCTAAAGAAATCAACAATATTCTTAAACTCTAAATCCATAAGCTCACCCGAATCTCTATCGATAACCAATAGTTTAGCCTCATCACGAGGGTCGGCAGGATATTTTGCTACAAATTTCGGAGGAAGATCATATCTAAATTCTGATAGTTTCATTTATAAACCTGTTTTTTAATATTCTTGCAATATAAATAATTTATCATATAAATTATTCATTGAATTTTGTTTAGTAAAAATCAATCACGAAGTAGCTTTTTGCATATATTCATACATTTTCTTTATCAATGCGTTCGGGTTCTCGAGATTACCTTCAATCAGCAAGGCACTGTCATAGAGCGATTCAATGGCTTGTCTCAAATCAATATTATTACCATTTTTAGTGTATTTGGCAGAAAGGTTCTTAATCAGTGGATGCGAAGTATTGACTTCGAGCACTTTCTTTGCACCAGTAAAATTCTTATCCATCATTGCCATCATTTTCTCCATGTGCGAATCCATCGAGTTTTTTCCAGAAACAAGTGTAACTGGCGAATCCACCAATCGGGAAGATTCTAACACATCTTCGGTTTTCTCACCCAAAATTTCTTTGAACACTCCAATCAAAGATGCTGATGCTTCTTTGTCCAATTTTTTATCGTCTTTGCTTTTGTTCTCTTCTTCATCCTTAATTTCTGCTTTGTCGATTGCGGTGAATTTTTTCCCTTTGTATTCCATAAGATATGGAACTGTGAAAACATCACTTGGATCACTCAGAAGCAATACCTCGAATTCATTCTTCAGAAAATATTCAAGGTTAGGATTTGATTCGGCTTGACTCCTAGTTGGTCCGGAAACAAAATAAATCTCCTCTTGCCCTTCTTTCATTCTCTCAAGATAGGTGTCTAAGTCTGTGTATTCTTGTGGCTTAGTTCTGGTAGATTCAAATCTAAGCAGTGGCATTATCTTGTCTTTGTTCTCATAATCCGATGTTGAACCCAGTTTAAACAAAGGACCAAAGTTCTTGTAGAAGATATTATAATCATCTGGTTTTTCAGTAGATATTTCTTTGAGCCAAGTGAGAATCTTGCCAACCAGAATATTTTTAATTCTTCTCATTGCGGGCGAGCTTTGAGTTACCTCACGAGAGACATTGAGCGGTAAGTCTTCGGTATCTACCACCCCACGGATGAATTTCAGATAATCTGGCAGAATTTCTTTATTATCATCTTGGATGAAAACACGATTGACATAGAGGTCGAGTGTCTTGCCTTGGTCTTGTGAGAGCAACTGCTCAGGAGCTTTCTCAGGTATGAACAAGACGGCCTTGAAATTCACATTTCCTTCAATCTCAAGATGAATAGAACCCATTGGAGGATTAAAATCACCAGAAATAAATTTATAGAACTCGTCATATTCTTCCGATTTTATATCAGCCTTTTTCTTGTGCCAAAGTGCTCCAACTGTATTTGCTTCTTCTTCACCAATAAAAACAGGGAAATCAATAAAATTAGAATATTTTTTAAGTGTCGATTTTACCTTCCAATCTTCGGAAAATTCCTTGTATTCGTCTTTTAACTTGAAAGAAATTTTTGTTCCACGCCCAAGCCCTTCCACTTCTTCAATCTCAAAACTTTCTTCACCGTTTGAAGTCCAACGATACCCGGTTGAATCTTTTTCAGATGCTCTGGTCTCAACCACAACGGCATCGGTGACCATGAAAAGGGAATAAAATCCAACTCCAAACTGACCAATCATATCGCCGTCAATCTTTTTGCCATCTTTTTGCAGATTCTGCAGGAACTCAACAGTTCCTGAACTAGCAACCGTTCCCAATTTATTTGTTAAATCCTCGTAATTCATTCCAATGCCATTATCTGCGACTGAGAATGTTTGATTCTCTTTGTCTATCTCAATCTTAATTCTAAGCCCGGCATCTGAATCCAGAATATTTGCGTCGGTGAGTTTTTTGAAGCGAATTTTGTTCAGTGCGTCCGAGGAGTTCGATATTAACTCACGCAAGAACACCTCTGGATGAGTGTAAAGTGAGTGAATCAGGAGGTGGAGCAATTGCTTCATTTCTGCTTTAAATTCATGCTTTGTAGCATTTCTTATTTCTTTAGTCATTTTTATTTATTCTATTAAATTTACAAAATATTTTTCTTTAGTCATATTTTTCAAACAAAACATCACGGCGAGCGTAGCCGGCTTGCCTTAGATTTTGCCTAGCTTCTTTAATCATTGCATCCCAACCACAGAGATAAAAATGAGCTGGTTTTTCGCCATTAAACAACTCATTATAAACACTGTGAACATATCCCCTCCGCCCTGCCCAATTACTATCCCCACGAGAAAGAGTGGGGTAGAAGTGGAAATTTTCATACTTTATTGCCAGCTCATCAATTTCTTTCCTGTAGAGAATGTCTTCTTCTTGCCGGGTTCCAAAAATTAGATGTATATTATTCTTGCTTAAATTATTTTCTAAAATATCAAGATACATTGACCGAAATGGTGCAATGCCAACACCTGTACAAATAAAGGCAATATCTTTTTCAATTTTCTCTGGCAATACAAAACGTCCAAGTGCTTTGGATATTTTGAGATTTGTGCCAATGGCTACTTCGTCGAAAAGATAAGCCGTGCCAAGCCCTGTGGGATTTCTGACAATACACAATTCTATTTTATTTGAACCATTGGGAAAAGAGGCAATGGAGTACTGACGATAAGTTTTTTTTCCTTCGATTGGCATATCGACTTTCACATATTGCCCAGACTTGAACTCAAATTCATTTAATTCTGGCAGTTCAATAAAGAATCTTTTTACGCTTTTGGTTTCGTCAATTATATTGTAAACACGCCCATTGTAGTAATCCAATGCCATAGGGGAGATGGTCTCTTTTTAGTTTTGTAATCTTTGAACTCGCAAAATTAAGGAATTATTTTAAAGCAAGCAAAAGTGCTGCATAAAATATTTTCTAGCGTCGGATTATAAATGATTTAGAAAAATAAGAATTCTCTGAGCTGACTACTATAAAATAATTAGAACCGGCATACTTTGAAACATTTATCTCAAAATAAACTTGCCTTGAGCTTTCTTGCTTTGAATAAGCCTGCATCAATCTTGATTCGGCATCATAAATCCGCACCGTAAATTCTTCATCTGGTAGAAAAACGGTAAACCGGATAATATCACGAGCTGGGTTGGGGTGTAAAACACTAATTCCATAATTTTCTCCAGAGCTGATGAGTCTTTGCCCACCTCCATCCCCAGAATTAACAATGGTAAAAGTGCTAGTTTCGGACTCGAACCAGATTTTTGGATAATTACTGATAATTGTCTGCTCAAAAATAATTTCCGTAGATGGCCAATCGCCCAGAGTACTTATAAACTGAGGTGCAATAATAAAATTGTTCTCAGGGTTAAAAGTAGCAGATACCGGCAAATATCTTCTGCCATCAATGACAACACCTTTTTCCTCAGATTTTGGATATAACAAGCTGGCATTAAATGAAATGGTTGTAGAAATATTAATATCTTCGGCATAATCAAATCCACTTGTGTTTTGGAAATAAATTGGAAATGATTCGGATCTTCCAGGAGCTGAGCTAAAAGTCTCACCAGATATTTGGGCAAAGTCTGCTCCTCTTACAATGGCATTTGCACTAAGGTAAGACAAAATTCCACAAGTATCTTTGATGGTAAATGTTGCAGATTTCTCAGCTTCGGCAACCCCACCCAAAAAAGTTACCCTTGCACTTGTAGAACCTTGGGCAGGAACGGGATTGGTCTGAATATCATCAATGATAAAATCATTATTTTCGTATTCATTTTCTAGCCGGTAAGCAGGCCAGCCATTATTAAAAATAGTAATATTTTGAGAGTATTCCTGGTTTTCCTTTAAATCATAAAAATCCACAGAGCTAACAGAAAATGAAACATACTGCTTAAAATACTTTGCATTCAGACCCATAGAATGAATACCTGAATTTTTCTCATCATTGGAATAAATCAACAAATTAGAACTATACTCACCAGCATTACTTGGAGAAAATTCCAATGTGAAGCTCTTCTCCTGGCCACTTTTTATTGTGTCTAAGTGATTGTAATCTCGGAGTTTAAAAACATTACCTGAATTATTTACCAAGACTAAGGAATCAATGAGAAGGTCTTTACTTCCAATATTTTTCAAAACAATTAGAGAATCAAATTGCGAAGTGCAGTAATCATTTTTCATTTCAATACCGCTCAGAGTGGACAAATACGGCTTGTTCACACCTGGGCTAGCAACCAGCTTTAGTTCCGAAACATTTTCACATTTGTCTCTAATAAAGTAAATTTCCTCATAAAGCACACCACTTGTGCCTCCAAGGAATTTCACCGTAATAGTCGCCGATGATCCCGCAGGAATTGATCCCGCAGGAATGGTTTCCGGAATTATTGAAACAATCTCAAAATCATTAAACACTTGCTTATTTGGTTGAAACTCTCTGTCACCATTATTTTGAATCTCAAATGACAAAGTTTTACTTTCACCCGAGGCAATATCAGTAAAAAGCAATTGGCTAGTGCTTACAGAGAAGTTAGTGTAAATGTTTTCTAGTCTAATGTTAATTGTATGAGATAAGTCACTCTGGTAAATGGTGTTAGTGTGAAAAATAATTTCTTCATCCATGCTTTCGTATTCTTGCCCAATAAAAGTTATCAACAAGTTGTGCACGCCTCCTGCTTGAACCGTTATTGGAGTTTCTTCACCAATCTCAAATTTATCTTCGTCATATTCAATCTCCTTAATATAAAGGATTCCATCTCCCGTGTTGCCAATAGAAATCACTGTATCTGCTTTATTATCGCAGAAAATCTCTCCTAAATCAAATAAATTGTTAGCAGAAAACTCAGGAGCAACGCCCTTTCCATTCAAGCGAATTTCTAGTGGCGTACAATTTTCTTCGCTGTGAATTTTTATTAATCCAGAATAATTTCTCTTCTCAGTTGGCCGAAATAGCACATCAATATATTCACTCGCCCCCCCCTCAAGCGTGAAAGAGCTGGAGCTTCCGCCAAAGGAAAAGAATTCCTCTCCAAACAACATTTCAATGTTTAAGATATTAACTTCAAAATTTCCATTATTTACCACTTCTATATTTTTGGAAAATGTCTCAGAAACATTCACTTTCCCAAAGTTTAATTCGCCCTCAGAGAGGCTAATGTCTGGTGCAACAAAGTGGGCATTTACATCAGTATTGAATATTTTCTTATACGAATAAGCATTCATTTGAAACGATTTATTGCCTTCGGATTTCGGATTGATATTGAATACGAGAGTGGCAAAAGCATCTTTTTTTAAAAATATTGGAAACTCATCTCTGATAATAATTTCAGAAAGTGGGTCATTCAATATTTTAATAGAATCCACATAAATACCCACTCCAGTCCTATTTTCGATTGCAAAAGCTTTTGTTGTATCAATAGAAAATCCCTTGCAAAAAGTACCAAGGTTCATTTCTTTAAGTCTTAATTCTGGAATCTTAATAGTGAACGCGCCTGATTCTGTACTTTGAATAATTCCTTCTTCGTGTGGATATCGATAGGGATCCCAAATGAGAACATCTTTTTTGCCATCTGAACTGATTATCATATCTCCATTATAATCAATACGTTCTACACTATTGGAATGTCCTTTAAATTCATATTTCACACTGCCACCATAGTCGATAATCTTTATGATATCATCACTCGCAATAAAAAAATGAGAATTATCTTCATCCCAAAATGCGGTGGATATTTCTGTATCTTTTTCATAAACTGTCTCTTGTGAAAAAGAAAAGACACCATTAAACTCCACGTATTTGAGAAAAAAAGCACCATCACCCTCAGTGACAACAAAAAGGCTGTCTCCTGATTGGCTCCACCTCAGATATTTAATTTCTGTATCCGTGAAATAGTATTTCGTAACTGTGTCAGCCATAAGGTTGATAATGGAGATTTCGCCTTGAGCATTTCCAGAGGCAATAAAATCACGAACACTCCACTCAATATTCAATATTTCGGAGTTAAAAAGCTCATCAAAGTGAAAATCTATTAATAAGTTATCGTCGTAATTTTCCCAAATAAGCACATTTCCATTTAATAATCCACCAACAATTGATTTGTCATCTGGGGAAAATGCGAGTGCATTCACTTCTCTACCCGCACCCTCGGAGCCTTGGAGTTGGATTGGAAACTCTCCTCCAATTTCAAAAATTATTGGACGGTTCTCATCGCCAAAATCTTTATGAACCACAAGTTTTGGCAAATCATTTGCCCACCTGAGCGTACGTAAACCCTGCAAATTACCCCATCCCTCATCTTGAAATGCCAAATTATCCCAGTTAAAGAGACGTAACTCATACTCACCAGAAATAAAAGAAATCCCTGCAAAAATATTCTCAGAGCCACTCCATTGCAAGCCTAGAATATCCTTTTCGGAAAAGCTTAAATAACTGACATCATTGAGTTTATTGTCTTCACTTAATTTAGATATTCTTATTTTGCAATCATCAGAATCAACATCTGGCACACTCCAGTCCATTGCATTTGAGAGGGCATTTTCTTCTTCTAAATTCCAATCTTCACCTCCGTTGCCAGACCATTCCACCCTCACCAAATCGCTTGGCAGGGTTCCAGACCAAATCACCTTGTGAGTATCGCCTGCAATCAACAAATCACCTCCAGAGGGCGAGTCCACTCTGAGCAAATGAGATGCAATAAGCTCATCACTGCTGGCCGAGAAGAAACTAAAGCCTCTGCACTTGTTTGAATTAATCCAGAACTGACAAATATCGGCGACTGCGTCGGTGGGCGAATATTCTATTATGAGATTATATTCTTGGTTTTCAATCAAAGTATCCAGCAGGGTTCCCACGTCAATAATCTCAAATTCATCACATTCAAAGAGAATTTCATCAAAGAGAACATCACCTCCTTTCGGAGTAAATGCTATTGATTTTTGATAACTTTGACCTTGTTCACTATTTTCAAAAATAATGGGTTCTGATGGAGAAAACTCTAAATATGGGATTTGCTCATCACTTATTTCATAGGAAAAATCTTTACTTTTCACACCCATCCAAATAAAATTTGAATTTCTCTGCAACAGGCATAAATAACTTTTCCAATTTATTATGCACGCTTTATAATTAGTTGAAAACAAGGAAAAAACAGAAGCATAAATTATTGCATCTTCATCTTTTTCAATTTCGTCTCCAGATTTTCCACCACTAATTTTGCAAGCATCAACTATTTTATTCGGTAGATTTCTAAAAAGACCAAAGCTATAAAGTGGAATTCCCAAAGATGCGAGCGAGTCCCCAATTTTCTCAAAATCACCCGCTGCATTTCCATCACTAATCATAAAGACAGAATAGTTTTCATCATCTTGGGTACCGGTCAAAGAAAATATTCCGTTACTTTTATCAAAGAAAAGAGAATCAAAATTTGTACTGCCTCTTGGGTCGAGCCAGTTCAAACCATTTTCGATAACACTAACATCACTTGTAAAATCACTCAACAAATAAGAATGTTGATTAAATGCAATTAGTGCAAATTCCGAAAAATAATCACTATTGGATATAATATTTCGTGCAATCACCTTTGAGAGTTCTTCGCCTTTGCCAAGCATGGAACTAGAAATATCAATGGCAATTATGGCTTTACTTTTTCTAATATTTTGCGGTGGACAATTAACACCTACAACATTTTGCCCTACAGTATTTTCATAAATGAGAAGCTGATCTAGTGTGGGAATCACAATTTCCCCATTCCCATCAAATAATATAATCTCTGAACTAAGAAGCGGATAATTCTCAATCTGAGTATCTCCAAAATAAATATCCTGACCCATTAGCTCAAATGAATGAAATATGAGAAGAATAAAAATTATATTTTTGGTTAATCTTTTCAAGAATTATTTAATAAATGTTTAAAAGTTTCAAAGAAATTAAGGCTATTGAAATCATTAAAAATAAACGAATTATGCCATCTCCTCTTTTGATTGCAAGTTTTGCACTCCACCACGCCCCAAATCCCATCCCAGAGGCAAGCACAAGTCCTAGAAGCAAATTCACATTTCCTTGGAAACTAAATATTGCAAGTGCTGGAATAGTATAAACTAATACAATGAAAACCTTGTGCATATTTACCTTTAGTAAACTTAAATCAAGTATCGACCCAATGCCCAACATAAGCAAAAAACCAACACCAACTTGGATAAACCCACCATAAAAACCAATAACTATCATTACTGGATAAATCAGCTTAGGAAAATGTTTGAGCTTATTTATCAAAAATTTCTTTTTATTATTTGGTAGAATAATCATCACCAGTATTCCAATCATCACCCAAGCCAGAATAGTTTTGAACAACTCATTACTAATGTCTTGGGCTAGCATTGCCCCAATAACCGCACCTGGCAGAGTAAAAACAGCCATTTTCCAACTTAGTTTAAAATCTGACACATTTTCCCTTTTCATCGATGCTGTAGCAGATAGTGTGAGTGCAAATATTGCAATTCTGTTCGTTCCATTTGCAACCGCTGCGTCAAGTCCTAAGAACAACAACATTGGCAGTGTTAGAATCGAGCCACCACCAGCCATCACATTTATAAAGCCTGCTAGATTCCCTAGAAGAAAAAGTAGCAAAATATATTTTGGATCAAAGACTAGTTCCAAACTAAATAACCCATGAGAATGTAAAAAGTTACTATTTATTTTTATTGAAGTGAAATTAATGTCATAAAATAATCACAAAAATAGTTTATCAATTAAATAAATTAAATATTGCAAATTGCTATGTTTGATATTTCAAATATATAATTTGTAGACTTCTTATGCCCGAATATAAAAAATTAATAGTTCTCTCTTCTCCAAGTGGTGGAGGAAAATCAACTCTGGCACGACACATCAGCAATATTTACCCTGGTTTAGAGTTTTCTATATCTGCTACAACCCGAAAAAAAAGACAGGGCGAACGCAATGGCAGGGATTATTTTTTTATTTCAAAAGAAGAGTTCTTAAAAAAAATTGGAAAGGGTGAACTTGTAGAATACGAAGAAATATTTGGAAATTATTACGGGACCTTAAAATCTGAGATTCAAAGATCGATTGGCATGGGGAAAACTATGCTTTTTGATGTCGATGTCAAGGGTGCAATTTCTTTGGGGAAAGCATTCCCTAAAGACATTATATCAATTTTTATATATCCCCCAAGTTTAAAAGAGCTAGAAGTAAGACTAAGACTAAGAAGCACAGAGTCAGAGGAGCAGATAGAAAAAAGACTTGCACGTTCGGAAGAAGAATTTTCTTTTAAAGACCACTTCCATTACACCGTTCTCAATGACAGACTCGAAGATGCCATCTCAGATATTGAAGAAATTGCCAAAAAACATATTGACAAAAAATTAATGGAGAAATAAAATGGAACCACGTGAACTCAGGGCAATGTCAAAATACATTGTAGAAGAAATGGAATCAAAATTCAATGCCGACATGGCTTACAAATGGGAAAAAGGCATGATTCGCATAATCCCTGGTGACCCTATGACAAACGAGCATGAGTTCCCTATAGAAAAACTAATGCACAAAATTGTAATGGTTCGTGACAATCTCCGTGTACTTGAACAGCAAATTAATTCTAGTAAAACTCTTTCTTCTGGAGAAAAACTCAAGTATCAGAATTATATTGGCAGATGTTACGGCTCACTCACATCATTTAATTTCATGTTCTACAATGATGAAGACAAGTTTCATTCTAAATAATATTTTTGAATAATTATTTATTTTATATTAGAAAATATTGCAGTCGGCTTGAATATTGTTTTTATTCTGCTAATGATAAAACGAAATATTTGGTGTTGGCTTTTCGGAATCATTGGGTCGCTTCTTAGTATTTTCCTCTTTATAGAAGTAAAACTTTACTCTGAAGCTATTTTGTATATTTTCTATGTGATTATAGGAGTTTATGGCTGGTTTGAGTGGAGAAAAGATTTTGCAGACGGCTCTGAGATAAGGATTAGGAAATGGAAACTTTTTCCTCATATCAAATGGGTTCTGATTTGCATTGCTGGTGCAACATCTCTTGGCTATTATTTTTCGTCCAATTCAGAAGCAGTTCGTCCTTATGCCGACGCTTCGACGACAATGTTTAGTTTCTTGGCAACATTTATGGAGGCAAAGAAGATACTCTCGTCGTGGTATTTTTGGATTGCAATCAATTCGTTCAGCATTTGGCTTTATGCCGAGCGTGGGCTTTTTGTCTATTCTGGACAGATGATTGTTTTTGCAATTCTTTCTGTTGTTGGGCTTCGTAGATGGATGCGGGATTATAGGAAACAAATTGAGAGGGTGATTTGATGTTACAATGTATTTTATTTCTGCTAATTATTTTGCCAAATGTTACGGCTCAAGAATGGATGATGAAGGCACCAGATGGTGCAAAAATCTATGTGAACGAAATGGGAAAGGGTGATACCATAATTGTACTTCATGGCGGGTGGAGTGCTGAACATTCTTATTTAATTCCAGCCTTTGAGGAATTTTACGACGATTATCATTTTGTTTTTTATGACCAGAGAGGATCGCTCAGAAGCCCTTGTCCAGATTCTTTGATTACAGTAGATGCTCACGTCGATGATCTAAAACAATTAATTAATGTTCTTGAATGTAGGAACCCAATAATTGTTTCACACTCAATGGGTGGGATTTTGGCGGCGAAATTTGTGAGTAAATATCCCAATATCATTAGAAAATTAATTTGCATCTCATCTCCACCGATTATCGGAAATATAAAAATGCTCACAGAAGATTTAAATGTTACTGCTCTAAAAAGATGGGAAAGGGAAAATGTGATTGATACTCTAAAAGCTCATGATTTATACAAAAGAGACAGTCATGAGTTGAGTGATAAAGAAATTGGAACATGGCACAGAATCACATTTTCAGCAATAAATCTCCACAATATAAAAAATTGGAAGAAACTAAAAGGTGCGTTTTTCTACCAACAAAGTGCCGCAAGTGCAGCGGCCATTTCTATGAATGATAATTGGGATTATACCTCAATTCTATTACAAAGGGATTTGTCCCTAATCTTCATTCATGGAAACGACGATTATTTGCCACTTTCATTTCACCGCAAAACAAAAATTCAGCTCCATGTGATAAAAGATGCAGGTCATCTGATTTGGATTGATAATCCAAGGGATTTCAATCAAACATTATCCGAAATATTATCCAAATAAAATAGCTATTTTGTAGCAATAAGAAATCTCAAAAGCGTAAGAAAAAGAATACACCATGCAAGAAATGATACTCTCTGGTCTGGAACCTTTAGTTTTATCAAAAGATAGAAACTTTGTAAACATTGGTGAGCGGACAAATGTTGCCGGCTCTAGAAAGTTTGCACGATTGATTCGGCAGGAAAAATATGAAGAAGCACTTTCGGTCGCTCGCCAGCAAGTGGAAAATGGTGCTCAAATTATTGATGTAAATCTCGATGATGCGATGATTGATGGAGTTTTGGCGATGACAAAATTTATTAATCTCATCTCGACCGATCCAGATGTTGCTCGTGTGCCTTTGATGATTGATT
>JAJRPT010000174.1 GCA_024280675.1 Bacteroidota bacterium | reverse complement strand
TCCTCAATAAAATTCAAAAGTATTCAGCCAGAGAAGGAGAAGCTCCGTGCCTTCACAAACTAGGATCGACTCAGTGGCTAAAGAAAAAAAATAGCACAAAGAAGAAGATAAAGGATATTGCTAGAAAATTAATAAAATTATATTCTGCAAGAAAACTTCAGCAAGGGTTCGCATTCCCAGGCGACACCACTTGGCAAAAAGAGTTCGAAGCGTCATTTCTCTACGATGATACTATCGATCAGGTGAGTGCCACATCTGATATTAAAAAAGATATGGAAGACAAGCGGCCAATGGACAGGCTTCTTTGTGGGGATGTTGGCTTCGGGAAAACAGAACTGGCTATTCGCTCTGCTTTCAAAGCCGTCCAAGCAGGCAAACAAGTGGCTGTGCTAGTGCCGACCACTGTTCTTGCCCAGCAACATTTTATGACTTTCACCGACAGGCTTAGCCGCTACCCTGTCAATGTGGCAGTGCTTTCAAGGTTTAGATCTCAAAAGGAACTTAAAGAATCAATCTCAAAAATTAAGTCTGGAATTATAGATATTGCCATTGGGACTCACAGGATATTGAGTAAGGATATTGAATTCAAAGACTTAGGCTTGTTGATAATTGACGAAGAGCAACGCTTTGGAGTGACGGCAAAAGAAAAGCTCAGAGAGATGAGAATCTCTGTCGATACGCTCACACTGACCGCCACGCCTATCCCACGGACGCTGAACTTTTCTCTTATGGGCGCACGTGACCTTTCTATTATCGAAACACCTCCACGCAATCGTTTGCCAATTTATACTGAAATTCTGGAGTGGAATAATGATTTTATAGTTGGGGTCATTGACAAAGAAATTGGGCGAGGGGGGCAGGTGTTTTTTGTTTCCGATAAAGTAAGTGATTTGGAAAAGAATATGTTAGATCTTAAAATGCTCATGCCCACTTACAGATTTGAAATTGCTCATGGGCAGATGAAGTCATCGGAAATTGAGAAAGTTATGCAGAACTTTATTTCTGGAAAGATTGACGTGCTTGTCACTACAAAAATTGTCGAGTCTGGTCTTGATATTCCCAATGCAAATACGATGTTAATCAATAATGCAAGTAACTTTGGGCTGGCCGAACTCTACCAGCTAAGAGGACGTGTCGGGCGTACAAATATTCAAGCATACTGTTATTTAATGCTGAAAAAAGGTGCTAAGCCAAACCCCACTGCACTCAAGCGATTGCAGGCTATTGAAGAGTTTACCGAGCTTGGCTCTGGCTTTCAGCTTGCACTTCGGGATATGGAAATACGTGGAGCTGGGAATCTGCTCGGCGGAGAACAAAGCGGGTTAATCTTTGATGTTGGCTTTGAACTTTATCAGAAAATATTAGACGAAGCGGTTGGTGAGTTGAAAAAAGATGAGTTTAAAGATACTTTTGCCCTCGACGGCTCGGGTGATTTAAACTTTTTAGAATTATTTGCCAATAAGGACGTGGCCATACAAATTAATGAAGATGCCTTTTTGCCAGATAATTATTTGCCCTCCGATACAGAAAGATTTCAATATTATAAGAAATTGTATTCCTGTTGCAATCAAAAAGAACTAATGGGGATAAAGTCTGAAATTGAAGATCGCTATGGGCGTATTCCACAACAAGTCAAGAACTTACTCTTTGTAGTTAAACTTCGCATCCACGCAATTTCAACTGGTCTATCCAAAATTATTTTGAAAGATAATATAATGATTTGCGAATTTCCACCAAATGAAAATGAAGACTTTTACTCCTATGCTTTTCCTCAAATCATGGAATTTATTGGGGAAATCCCAGAGGCAAAACTGCTGAAAGGAAAGAAAAGTCTAAAATTAGAAATCCCGATAAGTTCACATGACCAAGGAGTAGAAATAATTTGGAAGCTGAAGAAATCACTCGAACAAGGAGAATATGCCTAGCATTAAAATTTTATCCATCGAAACATCAGGTGATATTTGCTCTGTAGGGCTTTCCGATGAGGGCAAGTTAATTGCAGAATATACCACTGCCGAAAAACATTCTCACGACAAGTTGCTTGCCAGTTATGTAAAAAATATTTTGCGTGATAATAATCTAGATCTTGAGGAGATTTCCTCTGTTGCAGTTTCTGTGGGTCCTGGCTCATTTACTGGTTTGAGGGTTGGTGTTTCTCTTGCAAAATCACTTTGTTTTGGTGGCAATCCTAAATTAATTCCAGTTCCAACTTTGCAGGCTTTTGCCTTTGCCGTAAAAAATAATGGAGGTATATTTGCTATAATTCCATCTCACAGGGATCTATTCTATATTCAAGAGTTTGACAAGGAGGCAAATCCATTGAATAGCATTGAACTATTAACTAAAGAAAGTATTTTACAAAAAGAGCTCAAAGATAAAAACATTTGTGGCTCTGCCCTAGTTCAGCTTCCAGAATTAACTTTTAATAAAAGTGCTAACTCCTTATCAATCAATCTAATAAGTAATTTAGCTAATAAATTATTTAAGAGTTCTAGCTTTGTGAGTCCCAGCGACACGGTTCCGATTTATTCCCAGAATTTTGTTCCTAAAAATCATAAATCAAAGAATTCTTCCCGCTTGTAACTCAAAAAAAGAAACATCTCCAACTGCTCCAACTCCGTCTATATTCTTGTTTGTTGAAGTGATAAAGGTCTGCACTTTGTTTTCTCCAACAAGGCGAAGCACGTGCGAGGCTCGGGTGGTGTCAAGCTCTGAGAAAATATCATCGAGAAGTAGAATCGGAGTTTCATTGCATTTTTCTTTTAGGAATATAAATTCGGCTGTCTTGAGGCTAATGAGCAATGTTTTATGCTGACCTTGCGAGGCAGTCTCTCTTGCTAATCCACCATTTATTTCAATGCGAAGATCATCTTTTTGCGGACCAAATACACTGCTGCCTCTTTGGACTTCTTCTTTTTTCCGCCTCTGGTATTCGCCATTTAGGTTTGCAATAATTTCTTCTTTTTCGCAATTATTTTCGTTTATGCCTTGTGAGTGGTAAATTAAATCAATTCCAGTATCTGAGCTGCTTATCTCAAAATATACTTTCTTGAAATCAAGAGATAATTTTTTAATAAAATCATTTCTTTTAGAAATAATATCAGCACTTAGTTCAATGAAACTCTTTGTCCAAAGCTCGAGTAAATCAAAATCATCTGATTCTTTACGCTTAATTTGTGCCAACAGGCTATTTCTCTGTCGTAGAGTCTTCTTATGAGTAGAAAGATTTTTTAAATATGACAAGCTCGACTGACACAGGACTCTGTCGGTAAAATCTCGCCTGTGACTGGGTGAGCCAAAAGTGATTGCCTTGTGGTCGGGCGAAAGTACAACCGAGGGCATCTCCCCAATTAAATTCCTAGGCGAGACGCTTTGGGATCTGCTATTTTTTATTTGCTTTCGATGTGCAATCTGGTGGGAAACTGTGCAATGGTATGGCACATCTAAGTCACTCTGACAACGTGCTGTCACCTCGTATTTATCCTTGCCAAAACTAATTAGGGCATCGTCTTTTGAGGGCAGAAAACTTTTTGAAATGCTGGATATTGAAAGAGCTTCCAGTATTGTAGTCTTTCCAGAGCCATTAAGACCATGTATCAAGTTTACGTTTTTGTTAAACTCAATATTGCTCAGAGTATGGTTTCGCAAGTTTGAAATATGTAACTCTTTTACAATCATGGTCAATAAAAGCAGGAAAGAAAAACAACTACAAAATTAACTAATTCGCACTGGCATAATGAGCATTAGCACTTCCTCGCCCTCATCCTCGCCCATAATCAAGGCTGGGCTGGTAGCCTCTGAAAAAGTAAACTTCACTGTATTTCCCTCACCAGAATCGATATTACTAATACCCTCTTCTAAATATTTATAATTGAAACCTATTGACAGCTCTTCGCCCTCATACTCACAAGCAATAGTTTCATTTGCCTCGCTGCCCGCATCTTCGTCCCGCCCTTTGACTATTATGCAACCAGGAGAGACAGAAACTCTAATTTGTTTAGAAATATTGCTAGAGAAAATCGAAACAAGTTTAATCGCACGAAGCAACTCAGTCTTATCAACAATTAAGAATTTGTCGTTGTCCACTGGTATGACCGCCTCGTAAGGAGGGAATTTTTCGTCGATGATACGGCAAATATAAACAGTGTTCCCAATATCAAAGCGTAGGTGCGTTATTTTTGATCCACTTTCAATGAATGAAAGCAATACATCGTGGTCGGCTGATTTCAGAATATCAACAATTTTCTTCGGCAAAATAATATCAATTTCATCTGGGTATGAAGCGTCTTCATTTTTCACTGTCGCCGTTGCAAGTCTATAAGAATCAGTAGCTACGGCATTAACATAATTTTTTCTGAATTGAAATAAGACTCCAGTCATGGCGGGGCGAAACTCGTCGTTTGAGACTGCAAAAAATGTTTTTGAGCAAAGCCTTATCATATCAGACTTTGCAAAAAATGCAACTTTATCTCCCAGAGCCACGTCTGTGAATTTCTCTCCATCATGCTCAGGTTTGTTTGAATCACGAAGCTCAGGCAAATCAAGATATTCTTCTGGGTTGAGCCCCTTCATGTGAGATTTGCCAGTTTTGGTCTTTATTAAAATATCAAAACTAGCATCGTCAATCTCAAAACCAATCACACCAGAGTTGCCAAGGATTTTAGTTAGTTCAGAAATTTTCCTAGCTGGTAGCAATACGCTTCCCTCTGAGACACCACCAACGCTGCAAGTGTGCTCAATAGTTAAATCCTGATCGGTGGACACGAGCCTTAACTCACTTCCAGTTAAAGTAGCGTGTATATGCTCAAGCACAGGAAGAGTTGATTTTGGTGGAATTGCTGGCATGAGCTTCTCTATTGCCGTTCTAATTTCTGCAAGTTCTATGGAAAAATTCATTTTTTACCCTTTGAGGACAATTTTTAAAATAATATTTTATATTTTCGCTTCTGTTGTTATTGCAATATAATTTTTACTCATTTAACTTTATCTACAATTTGCTAACACACTACGGAACTAACAATATTATTGTGATGATGGCAATCTCACTTTCAATGGGATTCTTTGCTTACTTCTCAAATAATGTTTTCTTGACCTACGTCTTGGGATGCTCTGGGGTTATTCTGGCAATGTTCACTCTTTGGTTCTTTCGTGACCCAAAAAGAAAACTCCCAGCAGAATATTCTGAGTCTCAATTTGTAATCTCACCGGCTGACGGAAAGGTGATGATGTTAGTAGAGGAATTTGAAAAGCATTATATGAAATCAGACTGCAAGCGTATTTCAATATTTTTATCCCCACTCGATGTTCATGTGAATCGTCACCCGGTGAGCGGGCTTGTCGAAATGGCTGAGCATCACGGCGGGAAGTTTCTTGCCGCATATAAACCAAAGTCTTCTGAGCTAAATGAACATTCTCGCATTGGCGTGATGACTGAGTATGGGAGGGTTTTCTTTAAGCAAATTGTTGGGATTGCCGCACGGCGTATTGTATTTGATATTAAAAAAGGTGATTTGGTTCAAGCTGGAAATAAATTTGGAATGATGAAATTTGGCTCCAGAATGGATATTTCATTGCCAAAAGATTCTGAAATATTAGTTAATATTGGAGATCTTGTCAAAGGCTCAATCACTCCCATCGCAATACTAAAGAAATAATTATACAAAATGAAAAGACGCATCACCAGATCATTTGTGCCAAACTTGCTGACCATAGCTAATCTATTTAGCGGGTTTGCAGCCATAGTTTATACATCGAATGGAGAATTTGAAAGAGCTGCGGTATTTATCTTACTGGGAGCTTTCTTTGACATGATGGATGGCGTAATGGCAAGGCTAATCGGAGCTAGTTCAGAGTTCGGAGGCGAACTGGATTCACTCTGCGACGTTGTTACCTTTGGCGTTGCTCCTTCGTATTTGCTCTACCAAGTATATTTTGTTGCATTCCTAGAGGCTGGTATTTTCTTTGCTGCGATGCCGGCAATCATGGGCGCACTGCGACTGGCAAGATTCAACGTACAAATCTCTTCCCTTGATGATAAGAAATATTTCACTGGCTTCCCCATTCCATCGAGTGCAATCACGATTACAGCATATTTAATTTACTTCCATCTTGATCCCAGTTTTAATGAGCTCTACAAAGCTCCAATGGCTTTCATTGTTACTTTTCTTTGCTCGGCGGCTATGGTATCCAATATAAAATTTAGGAATCTACCAAGACCTAGTCTCAGTAATATTAAGAAAAAGCCGCTCTTCTATCTATTTTTGATTGCCTCGGTCATTGCAATAATTTATACTGGAGGATGGTTCTTATTTCCATTTATGATGATTTATTTGATTAGCTCTACAATAATTCACATCGTTAAGCTTTTCCGCTCAGATTTGCTAGAGAATACTCTTGAGGAATTCTCCGAGACCGAATACGTGGACTAAATTGATAACAATGTTTTTTTTTGCTCTATTTATTCCTTAACTTCCCAACAATATTATTAATAAATTTTGAGTAGTAAATGGATTCTTTGCCAAGTAAAGATGTGCTAGAAAATGAAAATAATTTTTGTGATGATTATGAAATTTATTTCTTAGAATTTATCAAAGAGTTAGAAGCTACAAAAGAAGCTGATATTAAAAAGTTGATAAACACCCTCTCAGAAAAAATTGCCTCCGAAGTTAATCTCTCTGATTTCAAACCAAGTGGAAATGAAAACTATTCTAGGAATTATCTGGGGAAACATCATTTGGGTTGGGAATTGCTGGTGATGTGCTGGAGCAAAGGACAAGTAACCCCAATTCATGGACACCCGCATATCTGCTCTTATAATTTTACACAAGGTGAGTTTCATTTGGAAATTTTTGAACTGGATGATAATTCCGAACCAGTTCTAAAAGATTCCTTGGAAATATCCGAAAAAACTATCTTTACCGATATTGGACTCAAGGATACATTTGCCAATCACATTCACCGAATTGAATGTAGGAGTGAAATAGGATACAGCATTCACGTTTACTCAGACGATGCGCAAAAGGGTACTAAGTTTTGAAGTTAGTGTGAAGTGTGAAGGCTATAAGGCACTGTCTCCGAGTACCAGATAATAAATGTAGGACCCGTAGAAGATTAGAAACAATAATATAAATAGTGTATCTGAATTTAGTTAGACACCATACACACATCAATCTAAGACGCTCTGGGGCAAAGACTTGGGGCTTTTAATATACTCATCTATAAAAATATTTGTATTGGGCAAGCACTTTTGCAGATTAGAAATAATTGAATATGGCAAGTTGTTTCCCTTCAAGTTCAATACTTTTAGATTCTTCAGTTTGCAAAAACAAGGAGGCAAGGTCTTTAGTTTATTGTTCATCAGATTGAGTTCTTCTAAGTTTTCTAAATTGCAAAATGTGAGCGGAAGTTCTTTCAAATTATTATTGCTTAAGTCTAGCCAATTCAATTTGCTTAGTTGCTCGATGTCACCTGAGACGGTTTTAATTTTGTTCTGAGAAAGATTTAAATATTCTAAATCTTTGAAATTAGTCAAACCAGATGGGAAATCTCTGAATTTATTCTCGGCAAGTGTTAAATTCTTCACATCAGCCGGCACACCTACCGGAATTTCTCTTAGCTTTAAACGTTCGTAATTTAACACATTAGTACCCACCTGAGCGTATTTTTCTTGCTTTGTTTCTTTGCTGTTACTCCCGCCCGACCCTAGCGAAACAATGCTTGCCAAAATTTGCTCTAGTGGCACAAAAGAACCATCTTCTTGTGCAATCAGTTTTTTATAGCTTGCCAAAGCTCTTGTAAAATGTTCGATAGAAACTTGTTTGAAATATTCTTTGTTATTGCTATTTTCTTGAATAGAACTTACTTCTTTATATAAAAATCCAAAATATTCGTCTGACACCGCACGCCAATAATCATACTCCCAGCCAGTTTTATTCTTAAAAAAAGATTTGCCAAGGGTGAGAAACTCTTCGGCCTTGTCGTAAGATCCTGCCTCACGATAGGTGTTGCCAAGTTTTAAATATCTGATGCCTATTTGTGGAACTGCGTAAAGCTCAACCACAGAAATGATGAGAATTATTAGCACTACAAATAATCTTCTATTTATATATTTTTTCATTTAATTGCTTTATTTGTTGATAAATCTAATATGCAGAAGACCAGAAATTATATCTCAAGCCAAAGTTTAATCCAAAAAGTGAGTAGCCTAGATTGATATTCTCGAATTGTGAATAGCCATGATAAACTCTTAATTTTGAATTTAAGCCCTGATAAAGCGATGCGTTCACAAATAATTCAAAAGGATATTGAGGGTATTTCAGCCCAGCAAAATATTCCAGTTCAAACTTCACTCCCTTCCAGTCATAATTTCCAAAATCCTTGTTGATGATATTGGCTCGTGACCAAAAATATCCCAAACCAAATTTAAGTCCGCCGGCGATCTTTCCATTAGAAAATAAAGGATACAGTTCAGTATTTAAACCCAATGCAGATAAATCACTATTCCAGCTATCCTCAATTTCACTTTCTTGCTTGCCAAGCCTTGTGCTAAATTTCGGGTTCTGGTATTCATAGAATAATTCAACACCTGAGCCATAACCCAACATTTTCAGAGCATTCAAAGAAATTCTCAAACCCAAATTGGGATCACTAATAAACTTTGATGAGCTGGGCAAAAATAAATTACTGAAAACAGAAACCGATAGAAAATCTACACAATCGGCACATCCATTTTTGTAGGCCGAGTCAATCTTTTGAATTTCTTCATAATAAATTGAATCTGATGTTTTCTTGATAGCTAATTCACGTAAGAGGTAGCCATTGCGAAATGACCAAAGTGAATCCATATAATTTGCTTTCACTTTTTCAATCTCAGATTTTAATTGTAAATAGCTCTGCATCTGATTTGATTTGTCGATTGAATCGACTTGAGATTGGAGTTTCTTTGCCGTATTGTAATATTTTATTATGACATCAAGCTCCATATCGTTGAAATCTTCCAAAGATGGGGCTGGTGTTTCGACTATTGCTTTAGAGCCTAGCATCTCGATTTGAGTTGTGAGCATAAGAGATGCGTTATAGTATTCCATTACTTTTGCAACAAACAACTCCTCGCTCATCTCGTAAGCCTCGAGTTGATTGTCACTTGGTAATTCGTCCACTTTGACGATTGCTTCGGCTGATGGCAAAATACTAGGAAGTAAAAAAAGAATCGATAGCAAGAATATATTTTTCATAAGTGACATATTTTTATTAGACCTTATTTATCTAATGTCTAAACCGCAAAAGATATGCCATATTTTTATAAAACTTCTAATTCATATTATCTCATCTATTTATCAACAACTTAGCAGACTCTTCAGCTTTTCGCAATGCTTCTTTTGCAGTCATTTTATCATAAAGAACCCGCTCGGTGGCAAGCTCTAAAATGTCCTGAATTGTAAACCAACGGCTGTGGACTGGAGTCATCTGGGCTGAATTTAATTGCGAAGAGAATTTCTTTTTGGCTGGGTTTTGTTCAAAGAAAATATTATTATAAAATGATTTGTCGGCTGGAAACCCTGCCTCGCTTATTAACTTGCAAAATGCCAGTGCATTTTCTCCTTTTGTCAAATATTTAATAAATTTCAAGGATAATTCTTTTTTCTTTGAATGATTATTAATCGCGAGATATTCACCTCCGGCAAAACTCACACCCTTTTGACCATTAAGTTTAGGCATTTCTTTAATTTGATAATTCACATTTGAATTCTGAAGTTTTGAAACCAACCAGCCACCAGAAATTGTGATCCCAAGTTTCCCTTTCAAAAATAATTCATCTAAATTTCTTTGTTTTTCAACAATTCCTTCATCGGCCAGTTTCTTGTACATTTCCAATGCATAAATATTTTCTTCGGAATCAAAATCTGAGAGATTTCCTCCAGCCGACCAAATAAATGAAATGATTTTCTTGTACAAACGATTTGCATCAGGACCATTTTGCCCAATCCAATACCAATCGGGTTGAACTTCGTATGGTAGCATATTTTTTATTTTAAGAGTATCAAGAATTTCCTCCCACGAGTCTGGTAAATCTGAAAATAAATCTGAGTTTACAAAAAGCATTCTGGTATCAACAAGCCATGGCAGAGTGTATATTTCACCTTCCCAATAACTTGGTGCTTTTGCAAAATCTAAATATGAATCCATATTGGCAAGTGAATCTGGAATTTCAAAAAGAACTCCAGAGGATGAAAACTGAGCAACCCAATCAGAACCAAGCTCCAAAACATCGGGCCCAATTCCAGAGTTAAAAGCTGTGAACAACTTTGTCTTGCCATCATTCCAAGATAGTTCCGTCATTTTCACTTTTATTCCAGTTTCGCTTTGGAATTTATCAATGATATTTTTCAAAGCTTTTTTCTGGGATGGTTCACTCCAAAAATGCCAGAAACTTATCTCATCCTCCACCACTTCCTTTTCTTTTCCACATGAAATGAAAATCAAAGAAATTATTATTAGAATTATTGTTTTCATATTTATTTCACTTTATTTGACTAATTGTCTTTAACAGAAAAATAAATTTATGAACAAATAAATGATTAATTGGACTTGAATTTAGAAATAGTTAATTTCCCTGAATTTTCTGATCAACCATAAATAATAATTAAAATGCCAAATTCTCCGAATAAAAATGAAGAAAACATCAGGCGAACAAAGGGTCAAAGCAAATTTATTTTCGTAACTGGTGGCGTTGTTTCCTCGCTTGGAAAGGGAATTGCTTCGGCTTCCATTGCCATGTTGCTCAAGTCACGCTCCTATTCTGTGACTATAATGAAACTCGATCCTTACATAAATGTTGATCCTGGGACTATGAATCCGCTCCAGCATGGCGAGGTGTTTGTCACCGATGATGGTGCCGAAACCGATCTTGACCTTGGTCATTATGAAAGATTTCTAAACCAATCATTGAGTAAAAAAAGCAACACAACCACCGGGCAAGTTTATAATTCTGTGATTACAAAAGAACGGAAAGGTCAGTTTCTTGGCAAAACTGTGCAAGTTATTCCTCACATCACAAATGAAATAAAGTCACGAATTAAAGCCCATGACGGCAAATATGACTTTGTCATAATAGAAATTGGTGGGACGGTGGGCGATATAGAATCTCTGCCATTTCTGGAAACTCAACGACAAATAAGACGTGAGCTTGGCTCGAAAAACTCACTCAATATCCACCTCACCTACGTTCCCTATATTGAGGCAGCACATGAGCTAAAAACCAAACCAACCCAACACAGCGTCAAAGATTTGATGGAGTATGGCATTCAGCCAGATATTTTACTTTGTCGCTCCTCTCACACTTTGTTGAAGGACATAAGAGAAAAAATCTCACTCTTCTGCAACGTAGATTTTAATTCGGTCTTCGAGGCAAAGGATGTTGATACGATTTACGAAGTGCCACTCAATTTTGCTAAAAAGAAGATAACTGATATAATTCTTGATAAATTAAATCTTGAAAAAACTGAATTAAAACTAGACACTTGGAAGAAATTTGTTAGCCGAATAAACAACCCTAAGCATTCTGTGAGAATTGCTCTGGTGGGCAAATACACAAAATATCAAGACTCTTACAAAAGTATTACCGAAGCATTTATACACGCCGGTTCTATCAATAATACACGTGTAGAGCTTGATATGATTAACTCCGAAGAACTAGAATCTAGCCCTCCAGAAGAACTCTTGTCTGGGTACAATGGAGTTTTAATTGCTCCTGGATTTGGTTACCGTGGAATTGAAGGGAAAATTGATGCAATAAAATATATTAGAGAAAGTAAAATCCCATATTTTGGGATATGCCTTGGGATGCAGTGTGCCGTCAT
>JAJRPT010000173.1 GCA_024280675.1 Bacteroidota bacterium | reverse complement strand
TTTTACAAACTTTCTCCTGATTAATTTTTTATTTGCTCAAAATCCACGATGCTGTTTCCGTTTTTACAAATTTCTCCTTCTATCCTCTCCTTGCTCTGCCTTATTATCCCAGGGTCGCTTGACTCGAACCAAAGGCTTAGCTCTTCGAGATCTTCGAGGTAAAGTTCGCCGCTTGTACTCACCTTTTGGAACTCGCCCTTCTCTAGTTTGATGACAAATTTGTCGCATATAATTTGGAATTTGCCGATGATTGTCAATACCTTCTCGATGTGGGAAAGTTGCTTTGTGATTTGGTTTTTGTCGGCACTTGGGTCGTTGTAGAGCGGCATGATGTCACCGAAATTGCCCATCTGCTTTTTTTCTCTGTTCTTTTGCTGGATATGTTTTTTCAGCTCTTTGTCCTCGATCTCGTTTGGCCAGAAATTTGATATGTTGCCAATAAATTCGCCGTACCGGCTCTGGAGCTTGT
The DNA here is from genome assembly GCA_024280675.1 of Bacteroidota bacterium. GTDB lineage: Bacteria > Bacteroidota > Ignavibacteria > Kapaibacteriales > UBA2268 > JAJRPT01. The sequence goes on along the minus strand of JAJRPT010000173.1, from coordinate 12,135 downwards.
CGAATGTGAGAAGTGCGTTTTCTTCGTATCGGCTCAATGATGATTTGAAAAAATGTCCCTTTTCTTTTTTGAGCTGAAGACCAACCGTTGCTTGGTAAGATAAAATTCGCTCACGCCAGTGGTATTTGCTTGAAAGATGGTAAATGTTGTGGAGTGTGTAGCGGTGATTGGGGGAAATGTTTTTCACTCGACGACCCTCGCCCTGTAAAAGATAATCCTGGAATACGGCAAAATGTTTGTCTGACTCGTTCTCCAGTTGTTGGTAAGTGTAAGTCTTGGCTCTGCTTTTCTCTGCTCTTTGCATGGCTGTGTCCTTATATTATTTTAAATAAATTATTAATATGCGAATATAGGCGCGCGCGATGCACACATAAAGAAAAGCATTTGCAAATGCTTTTTAAATGCTTTGGGAAAGTGTACGATGTGTAGCTAACATAATTCTTAATTCTATTTTTTTTGCAAGGTTCTTACTCAATTTAAGCAATTTCTTGCAATTTGGATTGACATATTTCAAATGCTTTTACATGTTATATCCTTGTATTTCAGTGGTTTAGTGGTTATTCAGTGACTGAATATATGATTTCAATTAAAATGCTAACTATAGTCTGTTGTTATTGATGAATACTAAAGTTAGCTTTGAATACATTAATTATCTATGATTTCAAAAAAACAAATATTAACAGCATTCGGAAGAAGAGTTCGAGAAATACGGAAGGAGAAAGGGCTTTCACAAGAGCAATTGTCTTTTAAAACGGACTTACACCGAACTTATATTGGCATGATTGAACGAGCTGAAAAAAATATTACACTGGTTAATATTGAAAAGATAGCAAATGCTTTAGAAATAAATATTAGTGAATTAGTTAAGATTGAAAATGGGAAGTGATGCAAATCGACTGAGGAAGAAATGGCAAGACTACAGCGGTAAAAATGCTGGTGCAGCTGAGCATGATTTCTTCGGCGTATTTAATATCATTTTTGAAGAAACAAAATTTGAGATTAGGCGACCTAAAGAATTTAAGAAAATCTATTTAAATATTAAGCTCAGCGAAGAAGAGCAATCAGAAATTTATACCCCTGATAAGCCAATAACCCAACACGGCATATTGCCAGATTATGCAATTGAAAATAAAAAAACAAAGAAGACAATTTATATTGAGGTTAAGAGGCAAGATGGATGGGTAGAAGGTAAAGAGCGTAAGGATGGTAGAGGAAATGCTCACGAAAGGTCATGTAAGTATTTTACGCCAGGTTTATTAAAGATTCTTAGAAAAGAAGGAAAACTAGGTGAAGATGTTCTACCTTTTTGGACTATTTTTCAAGGAGATATTACTCGTGACCCTTGCCATGTGAGAGAAATTACTTGTTGGTTTGATGATTTCAAAGCACATTTTTACTTTTGGAGAGATTCAGAAAAACATACCCCGCTAATTGAACATTTTGAAGAACATATCAAACCTCTTCTTGAATAAATTCTTCATGTTTTTCTCTTACGTCTAGTCCCCAAACATCCCATCCTTCAGGTTTATTTCTAGCAAACAACTCTATCCTGTCTTGAGTTGGAAACATCCTCTCAATCCCCTTCAGAACCTCCGCAGGCTTAACACTGTGCTTTCCTCTGGGCGACCGAATGAGTTGTTTCACATTTCTTTCTCCTCTTGGCTTGGGAATTCGCCCACGTTTAAATACCAAGCAAAGTTCGCAATAAGACATAGTGTACTGTCCAGGATTATGAACCATTTTATCCCATACAAAAGCAACTGTTTTATATTCAAATCCCCAAGATTTACCTAATTCAATGCCTTGAGTTAGGTGAGGGTTTGTAACCCACATAAACAAAAGACAGTCATCTTTAGCTATTTCATGAATTGGAATTTTCATCATTTCTTTAGTCTTCAAAGTAGGGTATTTAAAGTTTGCCGAACTAATGAAAATATTATTCCCCCAATTAGTATTTATATCTTTTTTAGAGCTTTTATCAAATTGCATCTTTCCGCCATAATCCCAAGGAGGGTCTGCGTATATAACGTCATATTTTTTTTCAGGAAGGTCAGGATACAAACTTGGCAAATCATTCCTTATAGTTCTCCTTTCCTGCTCAGCATTATAGATTGTATAACCAGACACCACAGTTTCTCTTTCGTCTGTTCGTCTAATATAATTATTATTAAATAGTTCTTTTTGTTCCATACAATCTTATTGTTGCTAATTATAGTATGCGAAATTACAATATATTCATAACTCTTGCAAATTTAATTTTTTAAAATATTAAGTGGAATAAATAATGGCTAAGCGGGTGTCGTTCACTGAAATAAAAAGATGAGTCAAGTTAAAAAGTTACGATGTGATATGTTTATTAAATCTTATTTGCTCTTTGAAGGATTAAAATCACACGAAGGATTAAAATCACACGAAGTGTGTGTGTGGCTTAGTATTCGATTTGTGTGATGAGGTCGATTTCTTCTAAAATTCCGCTCACACGAAGGCACTCGCCCATCTCGCCGTCATAGACTCTTGTCTTTCCCTTGGAGTGGACCTCCCAGGTTAAAGATTCGGCCTGGTCTTCTGAGCATTTTATTGCTTTTATGATCTGCTGAGTGACTTCTTCGAAGGTGTGGATTTCGTCGTTGAATAATATTACTTTGGAGGAAAGACCAGTGGGGACTGCTTCGATCGTCTCGGTTTGCTCTTGGTATTCTCTTTGAGGTGTGGGAGGAGCTTGCTTGGGCATACCAGGGACGGGTGCGTCTGATTCAGATGGAATTGAAGAAATGAAAAGATTTGACGCAATATTATTTAATAACTCTGGCATAAAAAAAATAAGTAAATTAGAATTTGTTAAAATTTAATAGTCTAATATAATAGTAAAATATTGTATAAATTGCTTTTGTGAAAATATAAATAATTAGATAATAAATGATGAGCAAAAAAATATTGATTCTGGGCGCGACAGGGAAAGTTGGGGAAGCGGTCACGGATTTGTTTTTGAACGAATATAAGGATGCAAGGCTCGTCCTTTGCACGGGCTCGGCAAAGAAAATCACAGCAAGAACAAGATGTCAAAGAGTTGAAATTGATTACGCTGACAGGTCAAATGTTGAAGAGGTGCTAGAGGAATATTCGCCAGACTGTGTGGTCAATGCGGCGGCAATGACCGGGGTTGATGAGTGCGAAGATGAAAAAGATTTGGCTATGATACTTAATTGTGAGCTGCCAAGAATACTTGCAGGATATGCAAATAAGAACAATGCTCACCTGATTCATTATTCCACAGATTATATCTTTGATGGCGAAGGTGGACCTTATTTGGAAGATGATAAACCCGGAGGGGCCATAAGTTATTATGGTTACTCAAAGTTGGCAGGGGAAAATGCGATTGTTAGTGAATTTGGAGGCGAGATGGGGTATACGATTTTTAGAACTAATGTGGTCTATGGACGCTCCAGATATGGGAAAAATGATTTTATTAATTGGATAATCCGATGTCTTGAAAATGAAAAGGAAATGAAAATAATTGATGGGCAATGGTGTAACCCTACTTTTTCGGACGACTTGGCATGGGCAACGCTTAAAGCTTTTGAGCAGGAAATATTTGGTGTGTTTAATATTGCGGGAAAAGATTATTTGTCCAGATATGATATTGCAATGAAAGTATGTGATGTTCTCAATTATGACAGGGGATTGCTTACAAAAATTAAGGCTAATAAATTGGTGCAAAAAGCAAAAAGACCCAGAAAAGGTGGGCTAGTGACCGAAAAAGCTGAGCTTGTGTTTGGGATGAAAATGAGTGGGGTGAGTAGGGGAATTTTGCAGATGAAGGAGAGGACGGGAAATGATTAATATTGGAAAAGAAAGGTTTGATGAAATATTCAAGAAAGCGAAAGGAAGCAAGATTGCCGTGATTGGCGATGTGATGATTGACAAGTATTTCTGGGGAGATGTTAATCGTATTTCGCCAGAAGCTCCGGTTCCGGTTGTTGATTTTGAACGTGAGGATATTCATTTGGGTGGTGCTGCCAATACGGCGGCAAATCTTTTCTCTTTGGGATTAGAGCCATTGCTTTTTGCCCTGGTTGGCAAAGATGAGATGGGTGAGAAGTTTATGCAGGTTTCTAAAGATTCAAACATTGATACATCTGGAATATTTGCCGATAAGAATAGAATGACAACTGTGAAAACTAGAATATTTGGAAATAATCAGCAGTTGCTGAGGTTGGATAATGAAAATAATATCTCCATCTCAGATGAGGGCCAAGAACATATTCTTAACTCTTTGGAAAATCAAAATGATTTGTCTGCACTTCTTTTTGCCGATTATGATAAGGGAGTGCTAAGTCCTAGCCTTATTAGAAAAGTAATCAAATATTGCAAAAAGAAAAATATCCCAGTGCTTGTTGATCCCAAAAAAGAGAACTTCTTTGCATACAAAGGGGTGGCAATGTTCAAGCCAAACAAAAAGGAAGCAGAGGACGCTTTGGGATTTGAGTTAAATAATAATGCAAGCGTTGAGGGGGCGGGTCTTCTATTATTAGAAAAATTAGATTGCGAAAATGTGCTTCTAACTCTTGGTGCAAGCGGAATGGTTCTTTTTGAGAGGGGGAGGGAGGTTTGTAAAATTGACACCAAGGCACGGCATGTTGCCGATGTTTCTGGGGCAGGAGACACAGCCATCGCTACATACGCAGCAGTTATTGCAGGTGGTGGCACTCACCCACAAGCAATGGGAATTGCTAATTCTGCATCAGGGATAGTTTGCGAAGAACCTGGTATAGTGACAATAGAATTGGGCAAATTATCGGAATACTTTTTATGATATGTACACGAAATGAAATAAAAGAAATTAGTAAATCTTTAAAAGCTCAGGGGAAGAAAATTGTTTTCACTAATGGTTGCTTCGATATTTTGCACAGAGGGCATGTTGAGTATCTTTTAAAGGCTAAAACTTTTGGGGATGTGCTGATTCTAGGGCTCAATTCAGATGGATCGGTGAAAGGCTTGAAGGGTCCGTCTCGCCCAATCAACTCCGAACAAGATAGAGCAGTTGTGACGCACGGCCTGAGTTCAGTTGATTACCTTGTAATATTTGGCGAAGATACGCCGCTTGAGATTATAAAAATTATCAAGCCAGATGTGATTGCCAAAGGAGGAGATTACACGCCCAGGCAAGTTGTTGGAAAAGCAGAAGTTGAACAAAACGGCGGTAGAGTTGAAATCATTCCATTTTTGAGTGGCTACTCGAGTAGTGGGATAATTGATAAAATTTAATCAGAGTTATTCATAAATCCAAATTTATGATTCATCCCTCGTCGCCCTCCCGCAACAGAAATTAGTACAGACAGCACCTTTAATGTGCCATGTGATATTGTTATCTCTGCAAAGTCGCTCTTTCTCCTTCTCTGAATCAGAACTTGATACTCTTGGATTCGGACTCCCAAATACAGAACCTGCAGCTAAACTTATCTTTAATATTAACAATGAGTCAAAATTCTATTAAATAATTTTGACTAGATTCTAGGAAAAATAAAAAAGGGACAGATAATAATGATCTGTCCCTTACAAGTACACCGGGCGGGACTTGAACCCGCACGAGCATAAAGCTCACAGGATTTTAAGTCCTGTGCGTCTACCAATTTCGCCACCAGTGCCCACACATCGTGTGCTTTAAATATAAAGTCCTGTCTTCTTTTTTCGCTCCATCTGTCGCTTAGCTCTTCCTACAAATCAACATGCAAAGCAATTTCGCCACCAGTGCCCACACATCGTGTGCTTTAAATATGAAAATTATCTGACTCTGCCACTCCGCCAAGCAACCCTCCCCACATAGGATTCTTTTAAAGAGATATACCTTTTTAAAAAATGCACCTTGGAAGAAAACGAAATTAATAATAAATTGCATAAAATAAAATTAAAAAACTAACTTTATGGATTAACGTTTAAATGGGCGATGACACAAGACGAATAAAGAATATGCTGTTATTTTTCACGATTATAACAGTATTTGTCCTTGCATCCCAACTCTCAGTATTGCTCATTCCCTTGGTTTTGGCAATACTTCTGGCTTCTCTTTTCCAACCACTTATCATAATTCTGAAAAAATATAAAATCCCTAACTTAGTCATCGTTCCTTTCATTGCCTCAATGTCAATATTCGTTATTTATCTCATAATCACAGTAATTGGCGACATGTACTCAGATATTCTACGAGATAAAGATTTTTTGATAGAGCGACTCTTCATCAGATTCAATGAAATAATTACTGGTATTAATAATCTTGTCGGAACTAATTTCTCAAAACAAAGCGATGTAAAAAGCCTGATTGAAATTATTGATACAGACTTTTTGTCTTTTGCTGCCACTGGTGTGGCGAGTGTGTTTGGCTCGTTTACTGGTTCGTTTCTGATATTTTCAGTCTATTATATGCTTCTGCTTTCTGGAATGTCAAATTACCGAAGATACCTCGTCTACATTAGCGGAGGTTCCGAACACACAGAGCTTCTCAACACCTACGAGACTGTTCAGCGGTCAATTTTCTCTTATGTGATAATAAAAAGCATCGTTAGTCTTGCCACAGGCTTTCTAGTATACTTGATTTGCTTTAGTTTCGACATAAGTTACGCACTTTTTTGGGGCTTCTTGGCTTTCTTGTTAAATTACATTCCGTCGGTTGGTTCAATCTTCGGGTCAATTCCTCCGGTGCTGATGAGTTTTATCCAATACGATTCACTGCAGACAGTATTTTTTGTTCTCATATTAATTGCACTTGTACAATTTACCATCGGGAATTTAATAGAACCGAAGATTATGGGTGAGACGCTCAGGATAAACATTGTGACAGTCATATTTGGACTTGTGTTCTGGGGCTGGATGTGGGGAGTACCAGGTATGATAATTTCGGTACCACTTCTGGTATTGATTAAATTAATATTTGAGCAATTCCCTTCGCTCAGAGTTTTGGCAAGAATAATGGGATCGCCCAGTGGTGGGTAAAAAAACAGAATATAAATATTTTATAAATTAATGAAGTGTGTTACAAATATGTCTAAATTACTACTAATTATTACGTTTATGTTTTCAATGAGCCAAGTTTTGGCAAAACCAGGATTTCCGAGCGTGATTCCCAATGGCAGCGAAAATGGTTGCCTTAATTGTCATAAATTTGGTCCTGGAAGTGAGAGAAATCAATTCGGACAAGATTTTGCAGAAAATGGATTTGCGTGGGAAGGATTATTCGATATCGATTCAGATGGTGACGGGTTCACAAATGGTCAAGAGCTACAAGACCCTGATGGTCTGTGGGTTGAGGGGGAAGAAATTGGCGACCCAGAGCTAGTTACTTTGCCCGGTGATGATTCCGATTTTCCTACCTCAATCAAAGATGCAAGCCGGTATATTAATTTCACTAATATATTTCCAAATCCAGCAACTCACACAATCAACTTGGAGCTTTTTGTCAAATCCTCTGGGAACATGGAAGTTGTGCTCTTAGATATGCAAGGCAGAGAAGTTGCAAGCCTGTTTAACGCTTATGTTGTGATGCTGAGCCAGAAGAACCTTAGCTTTAATCTCTCTGGATTAAATCTAGCATCTGGTCGCTATTACTTGGGAATTTACATAAATGATGCCGCTAGCTTTAAACCTATCAACATTTATAATTAGCATAACCGTAAAATTAGTTATGCTTTTATTGTATTCTTTTTAAAATAATATTTCAAGATTAAAGTTAATGTAGAATGAAAGAATTAACTCTATATTTTGCGACAAACAGAAACCACCTGCCCTCTGGCCAAGCCCATCGCTACAGACCAGATGGTTACGGCAATGATTTTAGCACCCAAGGAAAAGAGAACTTGCGGTGTGGGAAAGTTACACTAAGCATCGATGAGGCGGTGACCAAAAAATTCACTCAAAAGATTAAGCATGGTCAAATAGGCGACGGCGAAGGACTTTACTCCGAACTACTTTGCAAAATTGAGGACTCAAAGATAGAAGCCTACCCAGACGCTACATTGGACAACCGCGAAAAAGTTCAAATAGATAAACTAGCATCCACCGCTATGTTTAAAGAAATAAAACTAAAGATGACGAGGGGGGCAGATGTATTGATTTATATCCATGGCTTCAATGTTAGTTGGAATCAAGCACTTGCCACTTCCTTTGCACTTGAGCAGATGTTGAACTCAGGCAAGACTGACCAGCCAGAAACTGACGAGTCAGAGACTATTGTTTTCCTATTCTCTTGGCCATCCAATGGGAGCGTCTTGGATTATTTTGATGACAGAGATGATGCCCTCAATAGTGGGAAAGCCATCGGACGAGGTTTTCTCCGGCTCAGAGATTTCTTTTCGTATCTAAAGTCAGAAGTATCGGCGGGAAATGAAGATTATTGCAACTCAGATATTAATTTACTTTGCCATTCCTTGGGAAATTATGTATTGCAAAATGCTATGAATATTATTATTGAAAATAATAGTGGCAGGAAATTACCCAAATTATTCAAACATATTTTCATGTGTGCACCAGATGTTGAAGACACTATTTTTGAACAAGACGAAGGCTTGGAACGCTTAGTTGAGATCACCAATTACATAAGCCTATATTTTAATGAAGGCGACATTGGTATGTGGGTTTCAGACAAAATCAAAGGAAACCCAAAGAGATTGGGCGATTCTGGAATAAATAATATGAGCAGGATCAGTTCAAAAATTCATCAAGCCGATTGTACCACAATAGTAAAAGGTCTCATCGAACATAGCTATTACATGTGGGGAAGAGTCAATCAAGACATTAGGCTTTCAACACGAGGAATCTCAGTTTATTCTGAAAAGCACAGATTTCGGAGAAAAATTGCTGGACTTACGAACTCTTGGGAATTTCCAAAGGAATAAGTTAGAAGCCACTTCAAATCTTAACCAAAAGTAATCCTCCGCATTATAAAAGCCACAATGTGGCCACGATTGTGGCCACGACTGTGGCTAGGGCGATGACAAAAGAGTACGTGATTATTTAAAACCCCGCAATGCGGGCCGCAATGTGGGCCACAATGCGGGCCGCAATGTGGCTATTCAGAGAGGAATTTGTTAGTCATTATTTTTTTAACTGGCACAAAAGAAACAATCAAATTAATTGCGATTGAAAACAGTAAGATGATTATTATCTGCCCCCACTCTACAAGAATCGGCATTTTCTGAATACTCACTCCACCTAGATACAGATGAATCAAGCCAAATTTGGATTGGACAAAGACAAAGGTCAGCCCAAGGGTCATGCCAGCAAAAATTCCCAGTACGCCAATGGCAATAGACTGGCGAAAAAATATCTGGCGTATTGAAGCAAAGCTTGCACCCAGTCGAGCCAATGTAGCGGAGTTATTTTTCTTTTCTAGTATTGACATTAGCATCGAGGCAAAAAGATTAAACATTGCAATAATCACAATTAGCCCGAGTATTATAAAAGATGCAAGAGTCTCAAATTTCATTATGTCAATTAGTTTTTTGTTCTCATCTTGCCAAGTAATTATTTTGATATTCTTCGAAAGATTCTCTAATTTTTGTTTTATTATCCCTGCACTTTTGGGATCAGAAAGAGTAAGCCCATAGCTTTTCATAGAACTGTTCTTTGATTGTTTACCGAATATATTTGCGTAGTTACTCTTGCTAATATAAACTATATTCTCATCTGGTTTTGCACTTCCAGATTGGAATACGGCCGACACTTCTATATTCTTGGGTGGCAGTATGTTTTGAGTTGCAATAGAATATTCAATCATCTTTGGCGAGAGTATTTTGATTGTGTCGTGTGGGAATATTTTTAATTTACTAGCCATTCCAGCTCCAACAATTAAAAACTCATCTAAGAACTTACCACCCTCATAAATATCTCCATTAACAAAGTTTGCGCGCAATTCCTCCAAATGTTTTGCACTGGAAAAGGTGCGAATATTGACTAGGCTTTGCTTTTGTTTTGTCAATATCATGGCTTTTGTAGACTGCATTGGCGAAAGAATATGATGAGGATCAATCCCCGAAATCAGATTAGAGATAGCATCAAAATCACCGACACCATCACCGCTGGAAAATATCTGAACATGCGGCGGGACGGAGTGCATTTGAGTTTGAGCAAAATCACGAAAGCCATTGAAAATAGATTGGACAATGATGAGTGAGGCAACGCCGATTGTCAGCCCACCGACTGAGAGCCATGAGATAATGGATATGAAATTAAATTTCCTTTTGGAGAAAATATAACGAGCGGCAAGGATTGATTCAAATTTTTTAAGCACAAGATGTGTTTTTTTTATTTATACTTTTATGAGTTTGGCAAGTTCCAAAACTGCATCGACGTAAGCATTAGAATGATTGTAATGGTATACTGCCTTTCTTTGCATTTTATTGCTTTCGCCCCAGCCATTGGTTTTGAGGTAGTTTGCAACCGAGTGTACGGCATCCTCAATCTCGAAAAGATTAATTTCCCCGTCACCATTTCCATCGACAGCCCACCTGACAAATGATGAGGGAAGAAACTGACTCATACCAAATGCTCCAGCCCATGAACCCTCAAGAGAAAATATATCGATACCTTTTTTATCAAGCTCCCAAAGTGCTTTAATTTCCCCGATTGCCCATTTTGATTTTTTCTGGGAACGTGCAGATAATTTGTTTAAATATTTTTTCAATGAATCAGAACTTTCTGAGAAGGTTCCTCTTAGCACTTCTGAATTAACTTCAATAAATTCTTTCTGAGATGCCATTGCCGTGGAGAGGAAAACGCTGGGCAGGTGGTGGTTGCCAAGGTAGGAGCCATGGCGGGTTTCCACCCAAAGGATAGACGTTATAACTTCTTTTGGCACGCCATATTTTTCTTCTGCAGCAGACAATAATTTCTCATATTTGGAATAGAATGCCTTTGATTTATTAACTGAACGAGGGTTGGTATGGGAGGAATAATCTGCTTTTTTGTGATAGCCAGTGACATTAATCTTCACATATTTTTCATTGAAAGCAACGCTTTTGTCCATTATTAATTTTTCTATAAAAGAAGAATCAACACCTTCTGCCCTCAAGGACACAATCAATGGTGCAAAGAATTCCCTTTTGTTATCCCAAGGGCGACTTCCTTGCAAGAAGCTGGAAAACAACATTCCCAAGGCAATTATTATGTACATGCTAGATTTCATTTATATCTATTTACGGAATAAGGGTAAAATTGTTTTACAATTTAATAAGTATCCAATTGAAAATTTGTTGTTAAATGTATAAAACTTGTCCACACTGGACATTATTATTTTGTAATTTTGCTGTGAGGGATTCTAACCATTAAAGAAAGAAATTTATTATGAATAACACAAAATATGCTTACTATTTCGGTGGAATAAAAGCCGATGGGAACAAGAAGATGAAAAGTCTTCTGGGAGGAAAAGGTGCAAATCTTGCGGAAATGATAAATATTGGGCTGCCAGTGCCTCCGGGGTTTACTCTGACTACAGAGCTTTGCAATTATTATTATGAAAATGGGCAAACATACCCGTCTTCATTAAAGCAAGAAATAGATAGAGCTTTGTCTATGGTCGAAGAAGAAATGCTCACCCGCTTTGGAGACGAAGAGAACCCACTCCTTGTTTCTGTTCGCTCTGGTGCAAGGGCTTCGATGCCGGGGATGATGGACACGGTATTAAATCTTGGTTTAAATGACGAAACGGTAGAAGGTCTTGCCAAGAAATCTGGGAATGCTCGTTTTGCCTGGGATTCATACCGTAGGTTTGTAGCAATGTATGGCGACGTAGTACTCGAAATGAAGGCAGAAAGTGTGGACGATCATAACCCATTTGAAGAACTTCTCACAAAGAAGAAAGAATCTCGTGGAGTCTCAGAAGATATGGATTTACCAGTGAGCGATCTCAAAGAATTGGTCTCAGAGTACAAATCTGCAATTAAATCTCAGACTGGTAGAGATTTCCCCGAAGATCCAAAGGAACAACTCTGGGGTGCAATCTCGGCCATCTTCGGATCATGGAACAATGAACGTGCTGCTTATTACCGGCGAATGCACGGCATACCAGACCGGTGGGGAACGGCCGTTAATGTCCAAGCTATGGTTTATGGAAATATGGGACAAAGGTCTGGCACCGGAGTTGCATTC
>JAJRPT010000172.1 GCA_024280675.1 Bacteroidota bacterium | reverse complement strand
GACTATTGCTCATTTTCGGTGTGAAAATAAAAGCCAATTCTACACTCATCATTTCTATGCTGATTGTATTTATTGTTGCTCTTTCGATAGCAATACTACAAGGTTTAGATATTAATTGCGGATGTTACTCGGCCCTAAGCGAAAGAAAAGTTGGGTGGAGCAAAGTTGCCGAAAATGTGGGACTTGTCGTCCTTGGTCTTATTGCTTTTTTCAACGAAGCTAGGCGTTTTGCCTTCGAGAAGAATTTGTGACAATATTGGATGAGATACTGGAATTTATTGCCCCAAGGCATTGTCTTTTGAGTGGCGAAAAGATAGACTCGTGTATTTTTTCTTCAGAAACACTAGAGATGTTCTACAAAGACAATTTAATTATAAACAAAGATAAAAAGTTAAATCCCGTCACCAGGTCTATTTCCTTGTTCCCTTCCTCAGATACCCAGGCGATGGCTCTTGTTCACAAAATGAAATACTACGGCAAAAGCCACATTGCCTATGAACTGGGGCTTATTTTGGGCGAAAAGATTATAAAAGAGTCCAGCATTTTCCATGGCTATGATTTTATAATTCCAGTCCCAGTCCACAGAACTAGGATGCGTGAGCGTACTTATAACCAATCGGAGTGGCTTGCCATTGGAATTTCTGAGAAATTGAGAATCAGTGCACCAGACAATATAATTTGGAGAAATAGATACACAAATTCTCAAACACTTTTGGACGCAAAGCAAAGACCAGAAAATGTCAGATCTGCATTTTCACTGAACAAGAAATTTGATGTGTCCAAAATTAAAAACAAAAGCATTTTGCTTTGTGACGATGTGATAACCAGCGGTTCAACACTCAGAGAATGTGCCTTGGTATTGGAAAGTCTCTCAACACGGATAAATGCCGTCTCAATTTGCACCTCTTGAAAAATCAGGTCTAGGACTCGCCAGTAAGCTCACTCAGGCATTGAGTGGATTCATCGCTGATAATGTCTTTCAACAACAGCTCAAGTGGATTTTCTACTTGGCAAAACACCGTCCCAATAAAAGAGGAATAATTTAGGCTAGTATTTTGGAAACTTGCCTTATAGAAACTTGTTTTCTCAAAGTCACAGTTTCTCATAAAAGAGAATTGGAATTTACTTTCTCTGAAATCAGAATCGGTGACCGAGGAAGAGTCCATGTGAACGCCAATAAATTTCGATTTAATAAGGCTAACACTGTCAAGCCTTGAGCTTTTCATATCACAATAATCAAAGAGCACTTCCTCACCTTTTGACCTACTGAAGTCTGCTCCATTTAATTCTGTTCTAAAAAAAGTAGCCAAAGAAAGGTCTTGGATATCATAGAAACTAACATTATTCATAACGCAGTTTTCAAACCTAGCTTTGAGGAGGCTGCTATTGCCTAAACTTAATTTTCCACTTGGATCAACTTCATAGGCACCAATTTTGGAATTAGAAAAAGTTGAACTGTTTACCGTCCTGCCCCTAAAATTTGCATCTCGCAAATCACAATCTGCAAGAAAAAGGCTGTCGAGTGCATTGTCTGGGCTTTGATCTTCCCTTTTGCTAAAGTTACATTCGACGCAAGATTTGGCAGCAATCAGTATAAACCTATCTTCGGGACGATAGAGATCACTTTTATATTCCCCTCCGTCATACCTTTGTGCATCTGGTTGAATGAAAACCGGGAGCAATCCCACCTCACCTATTGTATAAGTCTCATTATTTTCGATAACAAACACATAATCACCTGCTTGCAACTTAACAGACTGCTCAGTCTTGGCTCTATTGAGTATTAAAAAAGACTGTGTCTGCTGGCGGTCTGTGAGTTTTATTTCAATATCATGGCTAGGGTCAAGTCGGAAATACACAGTGACATCTTCTGGCAAATAAAGGTAGGCATAATCAATCCCACGCATGTTTTGACCAGGTCCTGAATCGTAATTGAGATCTTGATCAAATGTCGCAATCTGCCCTTTGTATTCTAGTTGTGATATTATTACATCACCTAGATTCGCTCTTAGTTCTGCTTGTTTTGTAAATTCATATTCGGAGCGAACGTCTCTTTTAATAAAAATATTTGCAGAGTTTCGTTCGCCCTCGCATGAGACGAGCAAAAAGAAGACAAATGCAATTTTTATATAAAAAATAATTTGAGTCATAGCATATTATAAATAAAATCTGTATATTAGCACTGTCCAAACAAAAAACATGCCGACAATAATGAAACTGTCCGAATTAATAAAAAACATAGAGTATCAGGAAATTATTTCCTCTGGCAAGCAATTTAGCAAAAATATTCAAAGCATCGAGTATGATTCACGAAAATGCGTTACAAATAGTTTATTTGTTGCAATTGAGGGCGAACTTCACGACGGACATTCCTATATCGGAAAAGCCATTGAGCTTGGAGCCATCGTTATTGTTTGCCAAAAGATACCAGAGTACCGGAGCAAGAATGCGACATATTTAATAGTTGAAAATTCTAGGAAAACATTGGCAATCCTTTCCCACGCATTTTATGGAAACCCAAGCCAAGGCATGCAAATATTTGCCATCACTGGCACAAACGGAAAGACGAGTACAACTCACCTTCTAAAGCAAATACTGGAATTTGCAGGACACAAAACCGGTCTGATTGGTACAAACGGCATCTGGATTGGGCAGAGAAAAATCCCCGCAAGCCACACCACACCCCAATCACTAGAGCTTGCAAAAATATGTTCTGAGATGAAGGAATGGGGCGTGAGTCACCTTGTTATGGAAGTTTCCTCTCACGCCACTTCCCAGCACAGGACTTTTGGTATTGATTTTAATTTTGCTGGATTCTTGAATCTTTCCCACGATCACCTCGATTACCACGGTTCGATGAAAGAATATGCCCGCTCGAAGAAAATACTATTTGATAATCTTTTGCCAAGCTCAGTGACCATTGTAAATGCTGATGACAAGTATAGTGAATTTGTATTGGGCGATACTTCGGCAAAGAAAATTACATTTAGCATGAGTGGAAAAAGTGAGAAGCACAACATTCATTTGCACTCGAGTGATTTTCAAGAGACTAAGTTCAGTATTGGCAGGGGTTTGCACATTATTAGCCCATTGATTGGGAGCTTTAATGTAGAGAATTTAACTATGGCAATACTCATGGCAAAATATTCTGGGATTGAAGACTCAGTGATAATTAAATCCATCCAAAAAATCTCCCCACCAGAGGGGCGAATGCAGAGAATTGCTCTGTTAAATGGAGCTGTTGGAGTCATCGATTACGCACACACACCCGATGCCATGAAAAAAGTGCTTACCGCACTTGCGACATTACTCAGAGCCGAGGATGGGGAAGAGGGAAGGTTAATATGTGTTTTTGGATGTGGGGGAGACCGAGACGTGACCAAAAGGTCACAAATGGGTGCCATAGCCGGCGAGTATTCCCATCATTGCATTATTACAAATGACAACCCAAGATCGGAAGACCCAAGAGGCATAGCCGAAGACATTGCTTTGGGATTCGCGCGTAATAATTACGACATTGTAATTGAAAGAAGGCTAGCTATTAAAAAAGCCATTGCCGAATCCAAAGGTGGCGACATTGTACTTATTGCTGGAAAAGGTCACGAGACCCATCAGATTATTGGCACCGAAAAGATTCATCTTTCAGACCGTGAGGAAGTTGAAAAATATATTTAAGTATTTTTTTCCATTGCCCAAAATACTTTGCTTGCCAGGATTGAATTTTACTCTTTACGAGAATGTTTTGTAATTTCGTAGTGGATAAATAATAATAAATTGGAGAAACAAAAATGGCATTTGAATCAGTAGATAAATTACAGAATGCCCTTTGTGAATCTGTGTTTCATTATGCAAAAGACAAAAAAAAGGCTGCCGGGCGAGCATTAGGAACAATAGTTGAAATAATATCTTTTTATTTGCTAAAAACATGGGGTTTAAATAATTCTATTTCTATTGAAAAGAGACTTGTCGAGTATGGAAATGAAGAAGTGTCTCATAATGTCGAATATTCACTTCATCCGATAATTAATGAGTATGAGTTACATATTATTAAGGACGGAAAATCAATAACAGCAACTAAAATTTATAAAGAATTAAAACTCCAAATTGATGTATCAAAGTTTAATAAAAAGAATAACAACCTTCTTGATATTCACGATGTACTTCGGAATGGGTGTGCTATTGGAGAATCAGACAACTCATTTTTGTTAGCAAGTATTGATTCTGTTAATAAAAATGATTATAAAATAATTGTTTATGAACAAAACAAAAAGCCTTATACTTTTTTCGAGTGTAAAAGAGTTGGGGTTGAGGAAGGAAATAAAAAAGGTCCTCAGACAATCGAAAAAGCTAAACAAGGTGCTTACGTTGCAAGAACTACATCGTCGTTACAGAAAATCAGAACAAATTCTGGTGAAAAATATGGAATTATTTATAACTCAAACAATGAACCCTATATAAAGCCATATATTGACTTAATGGAAGAAATTATATATTCTGATAATTCAGAATTATTAAACAAGTTTATATTGGCAGTAGGAATTGTAAGTAATCATGGTAATTGGTTTACTGCTGAAAATCAAAATAAGGAGATGAAAGTATTAGCTCAGTCTTATGATTGGTTGATTTTTCTAAGCGATACGGGTTTGTCTAAATTTATAGATGAGTTATTGCTTAATCCAAAAAAAGAATATTTGAAGATTCAAGAAGCATTTAAAAATAGCTATACCGCTGATAAGAAAAGAAATGTGTTTACTAAAGTAAAAATGGATTTAAAAGCTGATGAAATATTACAAAAATATTTCAAAGAAAATATTGACAAAATTGAAGGATGGTTTAATGTAATATCACCATATGGACAATCGATTACCGAATTAAAAAAAGAGTTAAAAGAATTACACTCAAAAAATTGGGATGATATATTATGAGTGCTGGAAGAACAGTTAATTCGCAAAGCCAAAGTTGGGGAACTCCTTTAAAATATGTTAAGGCAGTAAAAAAGTTTTTTGGTGGAGCAATCGAATGTGATCCATGTTCTAATCAATATTCT
>JAJRPT010000171.1 GCA_024280675.1 Bacteroidota bacterium | reverse complement strand
ATAATTGCCGAGCAGATTGATATGTTGAAAATTAGAGCACCATTCGGTGGCACTATCGACCAAGTGCTTGCCAAAGTTGGCGAGTCCTCAATGCCTGGTAACCCTGCCTTCCGTATTGTATCCAACTCTGGACTCAAAGTAAAGGCGGAATTGAGCGAGGCATATTCTTACAAATTCAATAAAGGTGATAATGTAGAACTAATATTCCCCGATCTTGGTGGAGAAGCTCTAAACCTAAGCATTAGTTCTGTGAGCAGGTCAATCGATTCTAAGAATAGGACAATAAACATTTATATTGATTTGCCAAAAGGTAATAAGAGAATCAGCCCAAACATGCTTTGTATTGCGAAATTAAATGATTACACTGCCGATTCGGTCATTGTTGTTCCAATTAATTTAGTGCAAAGCGAGGGCGGGAAGAAATTTGTTCTTATTGCCTCCAAAGAGAATGATAAAATTATTACCAAGAAGAAATACGTCAGTACGGGCGAGTCATACCTAGATAAAATTATCATCAAAGATGGGCTAGAACATGGGGATGTAGTAATCTCGAACGGTGCTTTAAAAGTTACCGATGGCGACCCACTCGAAATTATTAAATAATCAAAGTGTATAAAAACATAAAAAAAGAAATAAAATGAATAAAGAATTTAAACCAACAGCTTGGGCAATCAACAACAGCACTAGTGTTTGGGTGATGGTCATCTTCTTGTGTCTTGGCGGAATGATGGCTTACAACTCACTTCCCAAAGAGCAATTCCCAGGCATTGTGATTCCCAATATTTACATTGGAACACCCTACCCTGGCACCTCACCCAATGATATTGAAAACCTAATCACCCGTCCAATCGAAAAGCAGTTGAAATCAATCACCGGTGTAAAGAAAATTAAGAGCAGTTCTATCCAAGATTTTTCTACCATCTTTGTTGAATTCCAAACCGATGTCGAGCCATCGATTGCAAAACAAAGAGTTGCCGATGCAGTCGATATGGCAATGGCTGATTTGCCAACTGATATGGAACAAGATCCGATGGTCCAAGAAATGGATTTCTCAGAATTTCCAATTTTAACAATTAATGTCTCAGGCCCCTACGACCTTGACATACTAAAAGATTATGCAGAAGAAATTCAAGACAAGATAGAGGTGTTGAAAGAAATTACACGCGCCGATATGATTGGAGCATTGGACAAAGAGGTGCAAATCAACGTAGACCTTTACAGAATGAAAGCAGCAGGTATTTCCTTTGATAACATACGAAATGCCGTTGCCAATGAAAATATTAATCTTGCCGCCGGAACCGTAAATGTAGGAAGACTTGAAAGGACTCTTAGAATAACTGGTGAATTTGAAACAGTTGATCAGATTAGAAATATTATTATCAAGTCTAGTAACGAAAACTCATTGTACCTAAGAGATATTGCCGAAGTTAAATTCACAAATGCAGAGCGGAAATCATTCGCTCGGCTTAACCGTGAGTCAGTTATTTCACTTCAGGTGATAAAAAGATCGGGTGAGAATTTAATTGGTGCCGTAGATAAAATTTATGAGATTATAGATCAGCTCCAAGAAAATAAATTTCCAGATGAACTATCAATCGTTCTAACCAACGATATGTCCACTCAAACACGTTCGAGTATATCTGAGCTTATCAATAGTATTGTTATCGGTTTTATTTTAGTTACCGTTGTTCTAATGTTTTTCATGGGTTCACGAAATGCTGTGTTTGTTGGGCTTGCTGTTCCAATCTCTACTTTCATATCTTTTATGATGTTCCCAGTCCTTGATTACACATTTAATATAATGACCATGTTTGCCTTTCTTTTGGCACTGGGAATTATTGTAGACAATGCAATCGTTGTGGTTGAAAATACTTACAGGCTTCATACAGTCGAGGGAATGGAAATCAGAGCTGCCGCAAAAAGAGCAACTAAAGAAGTCTTCAACCCAGTGCTGGCTGGGACTGCAACAACTGTTGCTCCATTTGTTCCGCTTCTGTTTTGGCCGGGCATGATGGGTGAGTTTATGTCACTTCTTCCCGCCGTACTTATTATCGTCCTCACTTCATCTCTTTTTGTTGCATTTATAATCAACCCAGTATTTGCAATTAATTTTATGAAGAAAAAAGAAGCCGATATTGACAAGAAGAAATCCGAAAGCAAAAGCCTGCTCTGGGGCACATTGTCAGGAGTTGCCTTTGCAGTATTATTTCATTTAGCTGATTTACCAACCGCAGGAAATCTTGTAATCTGGGCTTTACTCTTATTCCACTTTAACAAATTCATACTCACTCCATATTTCATAATTCCATTCCAAAAGAAAATGATTCCAGCTTGGATGAGTGCCTATAGATCTACTGTCACTTGGATGGTTTCTGGGAAACGTCCCTATGGCTTGCTTTTGGGCATAGGCACGCTATTTGTTCTCATCATTGTTTTATTGACCCTTAGCCCTCCAAAAGTAGAATTCTTCCCAAATCCTGATCCAAACTCTGCAATAGTCTATATTGAGCTTCCTTTGGGTACAAGAGCCGAGGTCACCGATTCAATAACAAGACTTGTGGAAGAAAAAGTATTCTCTATCGTGGGCGAAGACAATCCAATTGTTAAGTCTGTTAATTCAAATGTTGGAATTGGTACCGCCGATCCTCACAATCCAGACCAAACGGTTCAAGCTCAGAAAGGGAAGGTGACAGTCTCATTTGTTCCGTATAAGGAAAGAAATGGTGAGTCTACCTTTGCCATACTCAATTCATTAAGAGAATCAATTAAGGGACTGCCAGGGACTGACATGAGGGTTGATCGTGAGCAGTTTGGACCACCTGTTGGGATGGCTGTGAACTTGGAAATATCGGGCGACGACTTTGCAACGCTCACAGAAATCTCCAAGCGGGTCAAAAGCTACATTATTGATGAACTCAAAATAGAAGGAATAGAAAATCTCAAATCTGATTTATTGCTCAACAAACCAGAAATTCTAATAAATATTAATCGTGAAAAAGCAAATATTGAAGGGGTAAGTTCTGGGCAAGTAGCCAATGCCTTGCGTACTGCCCTCTACGGGCTAGAGGTTTCAAAATTCCGCTCTGCAGAAGAAGATTATCCGATTCAACTAAGACTGAAATATGACCAACGTCAAGATATTATTTCATTGCTAAATCAACCACTTACCTTTATGACCAAAAAAGGAAAGTTCCGACAAATACCAATTTCTGCATTCGTTGATATATCCTATGAAAACACATTTGGTGGGATTAACCGTATTGGTCTCAAAAGAGTTGTCACCCTCTCTTCCAATGTGCTGGAGGGCTACAATGGAAATAAAATAAATGAACAAATCAGAGAAGCAATTCCCAATCTAAATCTACCACCCGGATATGAAATAAAGCAAACTGGAGAGCAAGAAGATCAAGCCGAAACCACAGATTTCCTTGGCGGAGCTTTTGCAACATCTATCATGTTGGTGCTTATGATTCTAGTTCTAATGTTTAACTCTGTTAGTAGAACGATTATAATTCTCACTACAATATTCTTCTCTATTCTTGGAGTGTTGCTTGGTTACGCACTCACGGGTATGGATCTGATAATTGTGATGACTGGAATTGGTGTCATCTCACTGGCTGGGATTGTGGTCAATAATGCAATTCTTTTAATAGAGTTTACAGATGAACTAAGAGCAAGGGGAATGCCAGCACGAAAAGCTATAATCGAAGGCGGAGCCATTCGCTTCACTCCAGTAATGCTCACTGCCGCCTCAACCATGCTGGGACTTCTTCCACTTGCGGTCGGTATGAATATTGATTTTGCTGAGTTGCTTTCTTCTTGGTCACCTGGTATAAATTTCTTTGGAAATGACAATACCGCATTTTGGTCGCCAATGTCTTGGTCCATAATCTTCGGGTTGTCATTCTCCACATTTATGACTCTTGTTGCAACTCCATCGCTTTACGCAATAATGTACGGGTGGGGCTTCCGCTATAAATTCTGGCGACACAGAGGCAAATCATTCCTCCTCACTCTTATCATTATGCCATTTAAAAGTTTACCAAAATTTACAATCTAATTTAAAAACCCCAAGCCTCAGAAAATAGCTGTGGCTTGGGGTTTCATTATAATTTTTATTATTGGTAATGCTCTCTAATACGCCCTGCTAGTGCAGCCCTCGTAGTAATAAACAAATGACTTGCAAACCACCCTCATGCCGCCAGGGGTTGGATAATTCCCAGTAAAATACCAATCTCCCGAGTGATCGGGGCAGGATTTATGCAAATCTTCAACGCTCTGGTAAATCACCTTCACACTAGATTTGACACTGTCATCGGTTACTAATTTTGCAATCCGCTCAGATATTTCTTCGTAGCTAAAGGGTTCGTAAATCTCTTTTACATAGTTGATTATCTCTGATTCGGGCAGGTTTAGTTGTGCTTTGCATTTTTCATAAACTGAGTCAATGTGTGAGTGCATGCCACCTTCTTTCAACAAATCAATGGCGGCACGAAAAGCCACAAAATCTCCCAACCGTGCCATATCAATTCCATAACAATCTGGATAGCGGATCTGAGGAGCAGAGGAAACGACGATGATTTGCTTTGGGTTTAATCTATCAAGAATCTTGATAATACTCTTTTTCAGCGTAGTACCTCTGACTATTGAATCATCAATTATTACAAGGTTATCAGTGTTTTTCACCGTCCCGTAAGAAATATCATAGACATGCTGAACCAACTCATCACGAGAAGAATCTTGGGTAATAAATGTACGGAGCTTCACATCTTTGAAAGCAATTTTCTCAATTCTTATTCTTTTATTCAATATCTCAAACAGTTTCTCTTTGTCATTTGGGGAATTTAGTTGAGATATTTCCTCTACTTGCCGTTTGATAGAATAATCTTTTAAACCTTTTATCATCCCATAATAAGCTATTTCTGCTGTATTTGGAATATATGAAAATACAGAATTAGCAATATCAAAATTAATAGTTTTTAATACGCTTGGGACAACTCTTCTTCCTAGCTCCAATCTTTCCTTGTAAATATCGCTGTCTGTTCCACGAGAAAAGTAAATCCTCTCAAATGAACATGACTTTTTCTCACCAGGCTCATTAATTTTCTCCAGACTTATCTTTCCATTTTGCCTGGCAATTAAAGCATGACCTGGTCTTAGTTCAACAATATCCTCAACTTTTTTGTCAAAGACTGTCTGAATAACAGGTCTTTCCGAAGTTACTACCAATATCTCGTCATCTTGGTAATAGTATGCTGGGCGAATTCCATTTGGGTCACGCAAAACAAAAGAATCACCATGCCCTAAAATCCCTGCAATTACATATCCTCCATCCCATTTCTTAGATGAGTTCTTCAGTATTTTTTCTATGTCAATATTATTTTCAATATATTCGGAAGCCTCTTTCTTCCCCACGCCATCGAGCTTTAAATTGGTGTACTGCTCGTCTACCTCTTCGTCAAGAAAATGACCAATCCTCTCTAAGATAGTCACATTGTCAGATTTCTCTCTTGGGTGTTGCCCAAGTTTTAGAAGATGGTCAAAGAGCTCATCAACATTTGTCATATTGAAATTTCCAGCCGTAATTAAATTACGACTCATCCAGTTGTTCTTTCTAAAGAATGGATGGCACTGGTGGATTGAATTTTTGCCATAGGTACCATAGCGAAGATGCCCAAGGTAGAGATTGCCAATAAATGGGACATTGTCAAAAAACCAATCCATTCCATCATTTCTATCTTTTAATTTGCTTTCGATAGAAATATAAATATCTTTGAATAGGTCTTTAATTGGTTGCGGGTGGATGGATCGTTCTCTGAAAATATATTCATTACCCAGAGGAGGCTTGAACTTGATTGACACAAGACCCGCACCATCTTGTCCCCTATTGTGCTGTTTTTCCATCAGCAAATACATTTTGGAAAGTGCCCAATATTCAGAGCCGTACTTTTCCTTATAATATGAAAGTGGTTTCAGAAGGCGAAGCATCGCAATGCCACATTCATGTTTTATTTTATCGCTCATATATTTGCTTGGAATCCCTTGAAATGTTTCTAATTAAAAAAATTAATATTTACCCTGCAAGGCAGAAACGGCAATGTTCTCCTGCTCAAGGGCATGAATCTTTGAAGAGCCCGTGGCAGTCGAAGCAGAAGCGTCACGACCGCAATAATGAATCTTTTTGCGGTGTGAAATCTCCAAAAGCTCAGGCAGTATATAATTCCATATTCCTTGGTTCTTCGGTTCTTCTTGTACCCACAAATATTGTTTTGCATTCTTATATTTTGCGAATAATTCAGCAATTCTTTCCTTGTGAAGCGGATAGACTTGCTCGACACGGAGAATTGCTACATGGGAAGTAGATGTCTTTCGTTTCATTCTTAGTAAGTCATAGTAAACCTTGCCTGTGCAAAGAAGAACTCGGCTTATTTTCGTGGCATCTTCGACTTCGCCGTCATCGATAACATGCTGGAATCCCCCAGCAGTAAAATCTTCGACCGAAGAAATGGCAAGCGGGTCACGCAGCATTGATTTCGGTGTCATCAGTATCATCGGCGTTGGGAACTTCAGTATCATTTGCCGCCTTAGTGCGTGGAAATATTGAGCTGGAGTTGTAAAATTTCCAATAATTAAATTCTCATCAGCACAAAGCTGTAAATACCTTTCAATCCTAGCACTTGAATGCTCTGGTCCTTGACCATCGTGACCATGAGGAAGCAGCATCACGAGGTTACAAGTCTGCCTCCACTTTACCTCCGAGCAAGATATAAATTGGTCGATTATAGCTTGTGCCATATTGGCAAAATCACCAAACTGTGCCTCCCAAAGAGTGAGTGTATTTTTGGCATTGACCGAATATCCATAATCAAAACCAAGGACCGCCAGTTCGGAGAGCGGGCTGTCATAAATTTGTATCCTAGATTGTCCTTCAGAAATATGATTGAGTGGCAAGTAATCCAGCTCGTTGATAAAATCTGTAAGAACGGCATGGCGTTGGGAGAAAGTCCCTCGACGAGAATCTTCGCCACTTAGTCGAATTGAAAAATTATCAAGAAGTATCCCACCAAAGGCTAATGCTTCGCCCGTTGCCCAATCGATAGTATCGGTGGCAATCATTTTAGTTCTTTGCTTCATGCCACTTATTACTTTTGGATTAGCATTGAAACCTTCTGGGTATGAAGTGATGGCATTTGCAATAGACATCAACCCGTCCCTAGTGACTGTTGTTTTATAGGAATTAAAAGTGTGGCCAATTTTTGATTCTGGAATTACTGTGCTAATTGGCTTTTTTACTTTCCTACCATCAAATGCTTCATTGAGCTTTGCCATGAAACTGTCTTGAAGGGCTTGAGCCTCTTGCTCTGAGATAATATTGTTTTCTATTAATTGTGATTGATAAATTTCTCTGACTGGAATCATCTTGCGGATTTTCTTGTAGAGCAGAGGTTGTGTATAACTTGGTTCATCACCTTCGTTATGACCATATTTCCTGTAGCAAATCATGTCGATTATCACATCACTTTGGTATTTCTGCCTATAATCAAATGCAAAACGCGCGGCTTCGACTATGGCTTCGGGGTCGTTTCCATTGACGTGCAAGATTGGGCATTGGCTCATCTTACTTGCGTCGCTTGCGTAGGTGGTCGAACGAGCAGATTCTGCAGTGGTAGTAAATCCAATTTGATTGTTGATTATGATGTGAATCGTTCCGCCATTTCCATATCCTTTGAGTCCAGACATATTTAATGTTTCTTGGATAATTCCCTGACCAGCAAATGCAGCGTCTCCATGAATTACAACCGGGAGTATATTCTCATATTCCAAATCATCACTGTCCTCTTTCAAAGCTCTTGCCATCCCTAGGACAACTGGGTCAATTATTTCAAGATGAGATGGGTTTGGTGCCAGAAAAACATGTACTTTATTTTTCTTTTTGTGTGAAATGTGATTGCCACCCTGACCCAAGTGATATTTTACATCGCCTGCACCATAGTGATAATTAGTGTCAATATCACCGTCAAATTCATTAAAACATTTGATGAGTGCTTTGCCAGTATTGTTTACCACCACATTCAAACGACCACGATGAGCCATTCCAACAATGATATTGCGACAATTATTGTCGGCTGCATCGTCGAATAATCTGTCAAGCATCACAATTAGGGATTCGGCTCCTTCGAGTGAAAATCTCTTGTGACCAATGAATTTTTTGTGAAGGAATGATTCAAACTGTTCTGCCTCAATTAGTTTTTCTAGAATATCTAATTTATCCTGCTTGTCAAAATCAAGATGAATGGTTTGTGCTTCAAATTTTTTCTTTACCCAATCTTTTTTTGTTGGGTCTTGGATGTGCATGTATTCAATCCCAATCGAACCACAATAGGTCTCACGCATCCTAAGCAATATATCACGAAGTGGATAAGAGGAATTCTCCCAAGCACTCGAGGCTGGGAACTCACGATCAAGATCCCAAATTGTCAGGCCATAATATGCGGGATCAAGCTCAGGGTAATAATAGGAATCATTGCCAAGCGGATTGATAGATGCTAGCAAATGTCCACGAACCCTATAAGCATTAACCATCTGCATGACATGTGCACCTTTCTCCACTCTGGTTCTGGTGTTGTCTAGCCCATATTTACGAATTGAAATATCGACTGACCAACGAACCGGTTCGAATGGGATTCCCAAAGATGCAAAGATTTGATCATAGAAACGACTCTCGCCAATTAGTAATTTATGGATGTATGCCAAAAACTCGGCCGACTCAGCACCTTGGATAACTCTGTGGTCATAGGTGGAGGTCATTGTGACACATTTTGAAATTGCAAGAGTGGTAAGCACTTCTGGACGAACAGATTGAAATTCTACAGGATAATCAATAGCACCTGATGCGATTATAAGACCTTGGTGTTTCATAAGCCGTGGCACCGAAGCCGTTGTCCCAATCATACCAGGATTAGTTAGTGTGACACTGGTTCCGCTTAGCTCATCGAGTGAAAGCTTTGATCCTCTTGCCCTGTTTACAATATCATCAAACCTGCTAATAAATTCAGAGAAATGTATTTTTTGTGCACCCTTTAGATTTGGTACCATAAGCAGTCGTGATCCATCTTTTTTGATTAAATCAACTGCCAAACCAATATTAACATCTCTTCTTTTTATTCGCTTTGCAACTCCACCCGCCAAGGCGTATCCGTCATTAAGCCGTGGGTATTTGATAAGACCTTTGACAATAGCCCAAAGTAGAATGTGAGTAAACGAGACTTTATTGCGACGATGTTTACTCAGGTAAGTATTGATGACTCTTCTGTTTTCGTCCAATGCTTTTACTGGAATTGAGCGGATTGAAGTAGCGGTAGGAACGCTTAGGCTTTGCTCCATATTTGCAGCAATTTTCTGAGCAATATTGGGCATTGCTTCTAATACTTCTCCATCTGCCAGCTTATAAGAATCTGACGAAATTACAGGAATTGCCTGAGCTTGAGTCTGAGGACTAGCTTGTGGCTCACTTGATTTTGTCGCCCCTTGGCCGCTACCCTCATCAGAAAGTGTGGGGTGCCGTGCACTGTTAAAATATTCACGCCAAGCAGGACTTACCGAATTTGGGTCACGCAAGTATTGGAAATATAGTTCGTCTTCAAAGGCAGCATTAGGGTTTAGCACGGTTGGTAACCATTTTATTCTACAAGTGTTTATAATACAAATTTAACAATATATTAAATTCTAACAATAATCATTCTTTAAAATTAATTCTATATTTCATTAATTTGGTAATATTTATTATTTTTATATCAATTATATGGGTTAATTCTTATACTCAAGATCAAACTTTTCAATAAGATGAATCACCTTTTGAGGTTCTTTTGCCTCTAGCAAATTTTGTGTCAGAGAATGATTGTGTACAAGGCGAGATACCTGAGACAGCATTCTCAAATGTGCACCAACATTGTCAGCCCTTGAAAGCAATAAAAAAAACAGCCTAACAGGCAATTTATCCAAAGAATCATAATCGCTTGCATCTGAATTTATTATCAAAGCTGCAGTCATTTTCTTTACATGTGAGGTCTTGCAATGTGGAAGAGCTATGCCTTTCCCTACACCTGTACTCAAAATTGCTTCTCGCTCGAACAATTCTTTTTTTACAATATCAAAATTGACAATATTGTTTGATGCTTTGGCAAGATTCAAAAGCTCCATTAATAAATCAAACTTGTCCAGAGGAGCGTAATTTAATCGAATTGATTCTATTTTTAGAATATCACTTATCTTCATTTTTCTTATTGTGTTTTGATTAGAACTGGCTTGTCAGTTCTTTTGTTAAATCCACTTTAATAACATTTTCTTATATTTTCTTACTATTTCTTCAGCCTCTGCCAATTCTTTGGATTCGGCATAAATGGTAAATGCCGCCTGCTCTCTTTTTGGAGCAATAAGAAGCGTATTGCCATCCTCAAATATTTTCACACCTTCAATTAATTCTCTCTTTAGCTTTCTTGTGGACTCTATCATATTTCTCATCACTATACCTTTTCTGTCCCAAGGACATTCAATCTCTTCCTCCACACTATGACGGGTGGCTAGCCCCGAATCAATCTCAGAAATAGTTTTGCCAATAGTAGAGAGCATTTCCAATATTTTGCCAACAGAATACATTCCGTCATTGGCAAACAGAAACTCAGGAAATATAAAATTGCCATAAACTCCGCCCACAAATTTTACCATAGAGTCCCTTGTCGCCTCCATCATCTTGCCGTGAGAGTTCTGAATACGAATTACCTCCACCCCGTACTCACCAGCAATTTCTTCAACTACAGAACTTGCCACAATAGATATTGCAATCTTGTAATTACCAAGATGTTTGTGTGTCTCCAAGAATATTTTCGTCACTATCGTAAGCAATCTTTTGGAATCAATCCAATGTCCCCTTTGGTCTATCATAGCAATTTTCTCAGAGCCAGATTCAAGTGTAAACCCAAGAGTATATGCCAATGAACGCATGATTTTACCAGTTTCAGAATCTTCGACCTCTCCGGATGTTGGGTCTGGATGAAATTTACTTGCATCTACATAATCATGGATTGAGAGTGCCGAAACATTGAGTCTGCCCAATATCTCAGGGAAAATCGTAGAAGCGTATCCAAATGAATAATCGATTAATACTTTGTAATGACTATTGGAAATTTTTTCGACATCGAGCGAGTCAAAAAATCTGTTTACATAAATCTCTCTTGTTCGCTCAGGAAATGTTATCCGCCCTACTTCATTTGGATGGACACGTTTTATATCTTCGCCATAAAAATATCTCTCTATCTTCTTTGCTGTTGAAAATGTTATATCACGACCATCACGTGAGAAGAAAATAATATCGGTCT
>JAJRPT010000170.1 GCA_024280675.1 Bacteroidota bacterium | reverse complement strand
ATGACTACTGTGATATCTGCTTGGAATGAAGTATCTTTTTCTACTCTCTTGCCAAATATTTTAGCCAAGAACCAGAGTATTGGTGGGTATATCAAAAAAGGATAGACCAATAAAAATATAAGGAAAATACTAATTATGAAGTAAAGATCATTCAATATTATTAGTCCTCAATTGGCAATAACTCTGCGTAAGATAAAGTAGCCAAATAAATGTCTTCTTGGTAATCCTCCCGCACTTCTGTGAAAATTATCCCACGAGAAACATTGATTATTGCAGTAGCAGAGCCATTTGCTTTCAATACAGACTCCAAATCTCCACCCTGAGTACCTATTCCAGGAATTAATAATGCGTTTGCCGGGACAATCTTTCTAATCTTAGCTAATTCTTCAGGACGTGTCGCTCCAACAACATACCCAAGCTGCTCAGCAGATGCCCAAGAGCTGGATTTTTCAACCACATGCTCATAAATAAATTTCCCATCCGATATTAAACTCTGGAAATCATCGCCGCCCTTGTTAGAAGTTCTGGCAAGAAGAAATACCATCTTATCTTTATACTCCAAGAACGGCTCCACCGAATCCGAACCCATGTATGGGCTGATGGTCACGGCATCGAAGTTGAAATGGGAGAAAATCATATCGGCGTACATTCGAGAGCTGTTGCCAATGTCACCCCGTTTTGCATCTGCAATAGTGAAAATATTCTCTGGGATTCGCTCCATAATTGTCTCAATTGCGGAGAAGCCTTTTGCTCCGAACTTTTCAAAGAATGCAAAATTTATTTTGTAGACAGGAACCACAGACTCAGTAGCCTCGATTACACCCAGCGTAAATTTTAAAATATCTTCGACTGCCGGGCCAAAACCTTTGGGTAATTTAGAAGAATCAGGATCCAGACCAACACAAAGCCTTGTGTGGGTTCTCTTTTGAGCATTAATTAGTTTTTTGTGTGATGTCATAATATTCAAATTTAGCTAAATATTTCTTTTCAATCGAACCCAATCTTTTCCTAATCTCTGTTCTTCTGCCTCTTTTTCAACATTGAACCATGGTGTGGGGGCAATAACAATATTATTTTCATTGATATTCAACATTGCTCCATAAAGACTGAAGCTGCTGTTGGCTATAATGTTATGCCTGCACCTGCTCATCAGAAATATCTCAAATGTTGTGTGTGAACCCTCGCCCAGTGAAACATATTTGATTTTATTCTGTGATGAAATATTCTCACGACACCATGCGACATCATCTGAAAAAATAAAATATGTTGGGTCTTCAGTCTCTTTTTCAATGTGCTTCATCGCCTCTGAATAATAATACTCATCACAAGCACCGTATCTGCTCTTATTCAGTAGATTTAGATAATCGCCACGCCTTATGTGAATAGAGACCGAATTGCTTTTGCTTACCATCTTCAGTAATTTAGATTGTTCATCGCCAAGCTCATACGATAAATTAAAATCGCCAATGATGTCCTGCTTTACTTTAGAAAAATATTCATGCCTGTGCCAGTATCCCCTCAAATAAATATTGTCTATTGGATTTTGGAATATTGCTTGAGCATTAGCATCATCTTCATTAATAACAATAATTTTATCTTTAGAAAAATGATTAATCACTTTATTCAGAAAAGTGCGTGACCTTCTGACCTTCCCTGCCAAAGCATCACTCATAAATTCAGCTTGAATATTGAAACCATTTAATAAAAAATCTCTTTGAGTGGTCTGTGAGTCAATATTTTTATAAAAACTAATGTCTAAGCAAACTCCAGTATTTAGCCTTATTGCAAGATTGCGCGCGGCAATATACTGGGCGATTTGATTGCCAAGCCCACCTCTAATGTTCACATAAATCATGTGCTGGGTACTAAATAATTAATTTCCACAAAAGTAACTACCAAATTAACTAACTTTATTATTAATTTCAATACTCTAGAGTATTTCACAAAAATATAAAGAATAATTTCAACTACGTGCTATATTGTCACTTCGCAAAGACACTCTGTCACTAACTCACAACTCCTCGCATGCCATATTGTCACTCTTTTGACTTTTTGACCACTCGTCATCTTTTGGCACACTATTACCAGTATAGAAAGCAACAATCATTTTTTTATACAAAAACATAAGGAGACTTATCATGTCACTTTTAAGAATAGATCCATTTCGCAGATTTGAAACACTTTCTCGCCGTATCAATGATTTTGCTAATGATTTTGATGGCGGTGTAACAATCGAAAAAGGTGGATTCAATCCACGAATAGACATTTCCGAAGATGAAAAATCAATCAATGTTCACGCCGAACTTGCGGGAATGAAAAAAGAAGATGTTAAAATCAAAATTAACGACGAGAATGTTCTCTCAATTTCTGGTGAGCGTGAATTAAAAGAAGGGTATAAAGACAAAAATTATATGAGATCTGAAATTCGCTATGGCTCTTTTACTCGTTCTTTTATATTGCCAGAGAATGCAGATACCGAAAATGTTGAAGCTAAGTTTACCGATGGCATCTTGGACCTAGTCATTGCCAAAAAAGAGCCTGAAAAACAAAAGGAAATCAGCATTAGTATCAATTAGAATTGCATAAGTTATACTACCCTATAACAAAAAGGCGAGCTACAGAAGTAAAATTCTTAGCTTGCTTTTTCTTTATTTGTAACTTTAATTTGTTTAAATTGTCAATGTATAATAAAATCATTAAGCCAAAGTCAATATGAAAATATTTTATGCAACAATAATACTCATCTTTTTGCTTTCATGTGCCAAAGAAAAGAATGTAAAATTAAACAAGCAAGACACCACTCCAGGATCTTTCCAAGGTCTTCAAATGTGGAATGACATCCGTTCATATCCCAATCATGAAATAAAATCCGAGGGGTTTGAGCAAGCATTTAATAATCTTCAGAAAAACAAAAACATTTCAAATTTACAAGGGGACGAACGTCCCTGGAAGTCAATCGGGCCAAAAAATATTGGTGGACGTATGCTTTGTTTGGCTTTCAATCCACAGAATCCCAATACAATCTGGTCGGGTTCGGCAAGTGGTGGGATATGGAAATCAACATCGGCAGCCCTTGGAAATGAGGCTTGGGTCAAGATACCAACTGGGTTTCCTACTCTTGGTGTGATGACAATCGCTTTTGCATCAAACGATTCGTTGGTGATTTACGCAGGTACGGGCGAAGTCTATAATGTGGGCAAACCAGAAAATGGTGCGGCATATCGTCCGACTAGAGGTTCTTATGGGATTGGAATTATTAAATCAACAGATGGAGGAAATACTTGGGCAAAATCTCTTGACTATTCCAAATCACAAGGGCGTGGAATAAATATGATTAAAATAAATCCAAATGACACAGAGGAAATTTGGGCTGCAACAAGCCATGGCTTGTTAAAATCAATAGATGCTGGTCTATCTTGGCAGAATATTACAGATATTTTAAATGCAACAGATATAGAATTTGACAAGGGTGACGCTGAGACAATCTTTGTGTCTTATGGTAACTTCTATTCCGAAGGACGGGGGATTTACAAAACGAGTGATAATGGTCAAAATTGGGACAAGTTAAATGGCGAAGGCACGGGTTTTGTTTCTGATTTTGGTGGGAAGATTAAGATGGATATGAGCTTGGAAGGGATACTTTGGGCAAGTGTTGGAAATAATTACCAAGGAAGTACAGAAAGTTGGATTTATAATTCAAGTGACAAGGGTGAGTCTTGGAATCTGAAATTTGACGATGACCACGCAAAATGGCAAGGTTGGTATTCTCACGATGTGGCAGTCTCCCCTTTTGATGAGATGGAAATTAGTATTGTTGGGATTCAGTCATTTATTTCCAAAGATGGAGGGGATTCATTCATCCAAAATTCCGAAATGCACTACAACTCGGGGAGATTTGAGCCAATGGACGATGAAAATATTTCTAATTATATTCACTCCGATATTCATGCTGTGGTTTATCACCCGAATGCAGAAGGAACAATTTATTTTGTGGGCGACGGAGGAATATTCAAATCTAGAGACGGTGGAGTAAAAATTAGAGATTATAACGGAGGCTTGCAGACCACTCAATTCTATGCGGGATTTTCAAATTCCCAAAACAGCAAGGACTTTGCATTGGGAGGAATGCAAGACAATGGCACTGCACTTTATTTGGGAGATGATTATTGGTATTATTGGGCTGGATTTGGAGACGGCTCTTGGTCTGGAATTGATGAGCGGGGCGGAAAAGAACGAATCTATATGTCGAGCCAGCAAATGAATATCACATTCTCTGAAGACAGATCAATAAATAGGAAAGGATTGAATTTTGAAAACTTCCCCATTCCACTAAATAAGGTAGATGCAGCT
>JAJRPT010000169.1 GCA_024280675.1 Bacteroidota bacterium | reverse complement strand
GACCTTGGGGATTCAAAATATCGTCCATGTCCTTTGCTCAAGAAAATTGTGGCTGCCGGGCATTATGGACGCAAAACTGGGCGTGGATTCTATGAATATTCTTCAGAAAGGGGTGTTAGTCCAGTTCCAGTGAAGTTTTAAGCAGCATTACATGCTTTCTAATTTTGGAGTTTTCCCATGAATCTATTATTAATAGCTCTGCTTTTTAGTGTTGCTTTAATCCCGCTTCTTTATTATTTTGTAAGCCTGAGATTGAAACCAAATTTTAAATCTGACAATTATGACATAAAAGTTTTAGTGACTAGCCGCTCAGATGACAATTTATTAGATCTTTGGTCTTTGGAACTGAGCAAGATAGGCTACAGAGTGCTGAATATTGATAAATCTGCGTACTCTTTATATCTTGCTCCTGAATTCCTAATACACTCTGGATTAATTCTGAAAATTAGACAATTAAATGGCCATGATTATGAGATTACATTAAAAGAAAAGCTGTTCACAATAGGAAGCGTTGCAAGAAAATATAGAAAAATGGATGAGTTAATAAACCACTTATGTATTTTTTGCAAAGTGAAAAATATTGACTTTTTATATGAACATTCATTTTAAAGCCACATTGTGGCCACCTTGTGGCTCTTGAATGCGGAGAATTGCCCTTGTTTCACCGCACCGTTCGTCGCTTTACATTTTGAGTGGCTTCGTATTTAAAAGAGATTACCACGTTTTAAGAATCTACTAATTTATTTTAGCAAGTAAAAAATATATTGAATGATAACAGCTTGTTGAACATCCTCAATTTAGAGTTGTTGGAGCATTTTACGAGCTTTGGGCAAATAATTACTCTTTGGGTGCTTGGCAATCAAATCACGATAAACATCCACTGCCTTGGTGGGAGAACCGGTGCGAATGTGAGAGTCTGCAAGCATGATATGCACCTTATCTTTTTTTGCAAAGCCAGGAGAGGAAAGAACTTTAACAAAGTATTCAATGGCTTTGGCGTATTGACGAAGCCCATAATTTGAGTTGCCGAGAATGAAATTATACTCAGTTTTCTCAACTTCGCTTTTTAAACTATTTTCTAGTTTTTTCATTTCAATAATTGCCTTGTGATAATCTTTTTTCTCTAGGAAATCCTCGGCACGGCTAAAATCTATTGACTTTTGTAATGCTTCAGATTTTAGAGAAACAGGAGTGAAATTAGTCTTGTTGTTCTTTTTATTGTTGCTTAGTTTCTCTTTTTTATTCAAAGAATTTCTAGCAATAGATTCGTCCGATGAGATTATGTATTGCTGAGCAGAGCTAGTTTTGGGCGAAATACTTGAGGGACCCTTTTGAGCAATTTTTGATTTAGATGGGATGTCTTCAATAGAAGATTTAATTTCTAGCAAAGTCTTTTTAATATCTGAGACATCGCTTTTTAGTCCGTCCACATCTTGTTTTATTTTCTTTTGTTCTTTGTGAAGACGTTCTAGTTGGCGGTTCAGCGGGGGAAGAAGCGATTTGTTGGATTTTGTTTTTCCACTTTCAACTTTTTTTTCATTTTCTAATTTTGCTAGATAATCTTTTGGGGTGATTTCTTCTTCTGAATCCAAAATATTGTCTTGTTCGAACTTTTCAATTTCTTGCCTACTTAGTTCACCCTCTCCAATCTTGGCAGATCTCACAGAGGAAAGTGATGAACATCCAGAAAGTCCCCAGATTAGCAAAAGTGTGGCGAATAAAAGCCCAATGTTCCTGTAAACACATGGACATACTTTTTTATCAACTAAAATACTCTTAAACATTAGCTTTATCGTAGATTTGTGAATATATTATTATCAGCAAATTTTATAAAACAAAAGCAATGCCACTTTTTCTAAATCAATAGTTTATGTTAAGAATACTTATAATAAATTGGCAGGACATCAAAAATCCACAAGGAGGCGGGGCAGAGGTTCACCTTCACGAAATATTCAAACGAATCGTGGCAATGGGCAATAGTGTAGACCTTCTTTGTTGCCGAGTGGAGGGCATGGCTTCGGAGGAAACTGCCGATGGAATCAATATATTCAGACGTGGGAGTAGAAATCTATTTAACTTCCATGTTCCTAAACTCTACAAAAAAGAATTTGCAAAAAATAATTATGATATTATAGTCGATGATATTAACAAAATTCCATTCTACACACCGCTTTATGTAAAAGAGCCAGTTCTCGCCATATCACATCATTTTTTTGGAACAAGTATTTTCAACGAAGCATCGTTTATTGCAGGTCTATATGTTTTGTTAGGCGAAAAATTAGTTGATTCAATTTATTTTAAAACTCCTTTTGCAGTTGTTTCCCAATCAACTGGGGATGAGTTCGCAACTCGTGGATTTGATATTTCTAATTTTGATATAATTCATAACGCAATCAATCACAATGAATATTCGATGGAGCTTGTGGAGAAATATTCTTCGCCCACGATTGCATTTTTTGGTCGGCTGAAAAAATACAAAAGCCCAGATCATCTTTTGCGGGCATTTGCCATTGTCCAAGAAAAGATACCAAACGCCCGGCTTGAAATAATTGGCAAAGGGGACTTTGACTCCACCTTAGAGAAATTGTCTAAGAGCTTAAATTTAAAGAATGTCACATTTCATGGATTTGTTTCAGTAGAGAAAAAATCAGAATTGCTTTCTAAGTCTCATATCGTGGTGAACACTTCCCAAAAAGAAGGCTGGGGCATCACCAATATAGAGGCAAACGCATCTGGAACTCCAGTGCTTTCTGCCAATGTCCCAGGGCTAAGGGATTCAGTCAATGTGGGCATCTCGGGTGAACTTTATGAGTATGGGAATATTGATGAGCTTGCCCGTAAATTAATTGAATTACTTCTTGATCAAAAGAGATTGAGGGAACTTTCTCTTGGGGCAATTTCGTGGGCGGAGTCTTTTTCTTGGGATGAATCGGCTGGCAGAATGCTGGACAAAATCAAATCTACAATCGCAAATCATAAATAATAATAAATAAAATGTAACTAATTCTTAGTTTTGGGGTTTATACAGTTGATTAATTTTATATTTTTAAATAATTTGTTGGAGTTTTTATGAAAAAGTACTTTGGTTTGATGTCTTTAATTTTGCTTTTGTCGCTTACATTCATTGGGTGTGATGATGATGATGATGGCAAAGATGACAATGACAAAAATGGTGATGAGAAACTGTACTTCCCATTGAAAATGGGTCATTACAGAGTTTATGAGAACTACTTAGAGCCAAGCTCTGAGGGTGGATCGGCAACAATGACAGGGATGGATTCAGTTGTGGTAACTGTTGCCTCAGACAATCACAATGCAACTGTGAATAAATTTAGCTCAAGTGATGGTCTTGATTGGGGAGAAGCGGTTAGCACCGATAAATATAATGATGATGATTATATTACAAGAGTTGGTGGTGACGGTTTTTACGCTCAGCTTCAGTTAATCTTTGGTGAGGATACTAAGAATATCTTTGCCGATCAACAATGGTACACAATCATTGACCAGAATAAAAATGATTGGAATATTTTCTCGCAAAGTGGATTGAATCTCAGTGCAACACTTTCTTCTTTTGAGATAGAAATTACAGATGTCTCAATCGACGCTGTCAATAATGGACTTGAAGATTTGACATTAGATAATTTTACTGGGAAAGCATTGAAAATTACAACGACAACTACACTCACCTATAATTTGGGAACAATGACCCAAGAGATTGAAAACTGGTATGCCGAAGGGATTGGTACTGTTCTAAGCAATGTTGCGGTTCCGATGGCGGGCGATTTCCCACTTACTTTATTCCCAGCAAGTAGATCGGAAATACTCCGCCACTCTACCCCGGTATATGATGACGATGATTATTGATAGATAAGTTGTGTTGAGAAAAGAAAAGCATTTGGAATTTGTTTGGAGAAAAGGCTGATAATATTGTAAAAAAAGGTTTTTGACAAATTGAATTTTCTAACTTTTGGGAAATTACCTTTTAGAGCTTGCTTGATTTTAGAAACAAAGAAATCCTGTAATCAAACTTTATTTTGGACTCTATCGCCATTCAATATATTTTTTACTTGCTAAAATAAATTTAAACTACTATTTTTGTAATTCTATTATGCGGAATATTCTGCATATAATGACTAAGGGAAATAATGTACACATTCGGCGCCGGTAGCTCAGCTGGATAGAGCAACAGCCTTCTAAGCTGTAGGCCATAGGTTCGAATCCTATTCGGCGTACTACTTAGTGGAAAATAATTGAGTCAAGTCTTGTGCGGCTAAGTCAAGCCCAACTCCGTCAGGTCCGGAAGGAAGCAGCGGTAAGTTTGTTCTTGGGGTGCCACAGGTTCTTGGCTCTTTTTTTTTATTTGATGCGGGTCATTTATTTTTTTGCACCAATCTGCCTCAATTATAAAATAAAACATTAAATTGTTTGATATGAAAAAAGATATTCTGATAAACTCAGGCGTGAACGAGGTTAGGGCTGCCATTGTCGAGGATGGCAACTTAGCTGAGTATTTTATTGAATTTCCCGAAAGAAGGAGAATCGTAGGAAATATATATTTGGGGAAAGTTTCTAATGTTGTACAAGGGCTTAACGCTGCTTTTGTGGATATTGGGTTCAAAAACGATGCTTTCCTTCACTTCTCAGATGTTGATGAATCGCTTGAATCTAGCATTATCATCGATGAATCAGATGAGGACGACAGCCCGTCCAAAAAAAAGAACAACAAGTCTAAAAACGAAGAATCTTCATCGGACATAGCTCTAAGAAACTCCTTACCCAAACCAGGTGGCAAGAAAGCCCCGAAGTTTTCCACAAAGAAAACTGGTGAATTCGCAATCAATCTCAGCGTCGGCCAAGATGTTATCGTTCAAGTCACCCGTGAGGCATACTCAAACAAAGGCGTTAAGGTCACCTCAAAAATCTCAATCGCTGGACGTTATCTAGTTTTCCTACCGTTTGACAATTTGCTGGGCGTTTCTCAGAAAATCCAATCCTATGATGAAAGAAAGCGTCTTCGAAAGATTATGATTGAGCTAGGCGGCAAGAAATATGGTTGCATAATGCGTACCGCAACAATGAATAAAACCCGCAAAGAACTCAAAAATGATTGGGATCATCTTCGTAGTCTTTGGTTGGAAATGGAGACAAGGATATCCAAGGTCAATGCCCCAGCACTGCTCTATCAAGACGTGACTCTCTCCAAAAGCTTAGTAAGAGATCAGTTTGGCAACAATACAAGATCTCTCATAGTTGATTCCAAAAGACTCTACAAAGATATTTGTGACTATCTAAACTGGACAGCACCTAGCTTTGTGGAAAAAGTACACCTGCACCTCTCCGACACTTCAATTTTTGATTATTATGGTATTGAAGAGAAAATAAATACAATTTACCAAAGGAATGTACACTTGCCCGGCGGTGGTTCGCTCGTCTTCGATCAAGCAGAGGCAATGCTCGTAATTGACGTAAATTCGGGAAAACAAACTGGTGCCGACCAAGAAAAGACTGCAGTTAAAACAAACTCTGAAGCACTAAAAGAAATTGCCCAACAAATACGTCTAAGAGATATTGGCGGTATGATTGTGGTGGACTTCATTGATATGGTCAAGGAATCTAACCGCAAGAAGCTCTATAATGACTTCAGGAAATATATGAGTGGAGATCGTGCAAAATGGGTAGCTTTCCCACTTTCACAGCTTGGATTATTGCAAATTACTCGCCAAAGAATTAATCAGAACATTGGAGAAAAAGTTACAGATATTTGCCCCAACTGCAGAGGTGTCGGCCGTGTCAGCTCATCCAATGTGAACTTAAACCAAATCGAACGATGGCTCAAAAACTTTAAGATCTACTCTAAAGAATTTCGCTTATTGCTCAGAGTTCACCCCAGGATTGCCGAAGAGCTCAACAAAGGTGCAATGTCCAAAGTCTCAAAGCTCATGTTTAAATATTTTGTAAGAATTAAAATCATACAAGATGATAGTATAGCACAAGATCAGTTCAAATTTTTCTCTGTCAGACAACAAAAGGAAGTCACTGGGGAATACCCATTCTGATGAATAATACTAGTCCCATAAAAGTAATTTCAATTCTTGGCTCCACCGGATCTATTGGGCGACAAACCCTTGATGTAATTGCTCAGAAACCCAAGAATTATAAAATTAATTGGCTCACAACTAATTCAAACATTGATTTGCTAGAATCTCAAACAAAGAAATTCTTGCCAAATGGAGTAGTTATCGCCAGTGAAAAAAATTATAAAGAGTTTAAGAAGAAAACAAATTTCTCAGGTGAAATTCTTTGTGGAAAAGACGGATTAACTCACCTTGCAAGCCAAAATAACGATTTGCTTGTTTCCTCTCTTGTCGGATTTGCTGGCGTTGAGCCAACACTCCACGCAATTAAACTCGGGCAAACAGTAGCTCTTGCCAACAAAGAAGCCCTCGTATCAGCCGGAGGATTAATCACAAGCGAGGCAAAGAAATCTGGTGCAAAAATAATTGCCATTGAT
The DNA here is from genome assembly GCA_024280675.1 of Bacteroidota bacterium. GTDB lineage: Bacteria > Bacteroidota > Ignavibacteria > Kapaibacteriales > UBA2268 > JAJRPT01. The sequence continues at coordinate 13,724 of JAJRPT010000169.1, read as the reverse complement.
TCAGAGCATAATGCAATTTTGCAATGTCTTTTGGGTGAGGATTTTGCTTCTGTTTCAAAATTAATACTAACCGCATCTGGTGGACCATTTAGAAATACTCCAATATCAGAATTTAGAAATATCACCAAGGAGCAAGCATTAAAACATCCCAACTGGGAAATGGGCTCAAAAATCACAATAGATTCTGCAACCATGATGAACAAAGGTCTCGAGCTGATTGAGGCGTATTGGCTTTTTGGTCTGGGGGCAAACAAATTAGACGTTGTAGTCCACCCAGAATCAATCATTCATTCAATGGTTGAGTTCTGCGACACTTCGACAAAGGCTCAAATGGGACTGCCCGACATGCGGGTTCCAATCTCTTATGCTCTTTCTTACCCAAAGAGATTCTCTTTTAATTTCCCCAAGATGGATCTTGCCAAAATTGGAAAACTTACTTTTGAAGCACCAGATTATGAGAAATTTAAATGCTTGAATATTGCCTTTGATGTGCTGAAAACTAATCCTGATTATGGAGTGGTTCTCAATGCGGCAAATGAAATTGCTGTTGAATCATTTATAAAAGAAAAAATTAGATTTGACCAGATACCTGATTTAATAGAGATGGCATTGAATAAAATTGAAATAAAAAATTTACTCGATATCGAAGAGATAGTTGAGCTTGATGCTTGCACCCGCCGATATTCACTAGAAACAGCAAATACATTATGATTGAAACATTAAGCTCTATTCTGTATTTTATAGTCGTGATTGCTATTTTGGTAGTGGTTCACGAATGGGGGCATTATATTGCGGCACGTCTTTGCAAAACCCGTTGCGATATTTTTGCAGTAGGAATGGGAAGGCGAATTTTTGGATGGAACAGAAAAACTGGCTTCACATTCGGACCTCTTGCGGGTGATTTTGCCTTTGATGGTCAAACTGACTGGAGGGTTTGTCTTTTGCCAATCGGTGGCTATGTGAAAATTGTTGGGATGATTGACGAATCATTTGACTCTAATTATGTAGCAAGCAAGCCGAAACCTTGGGAATTTCGCTCAAAGAACGCATTGCAAAAAGCATTTATTCTCAGCAATGGTGTGTTAATGAATTTACTGCTTGCCATTGCAATATTTTCGTATATTTCTTATGATTATGGTAAGCTTATAAGTAAAACAACATCCGTTTCCTATGTCCACCCCAATTCCCCAGCCAGCTTGGCAAATATTCAAAGTGGGGACGAGTTAATATCTGTCAATGGCGAGGAGATGAGCGACTGGGAATCACTTATGATGTCTTTGTCGATTGACAATATTGGCCAAGAGATTGTTGTGGAATTAATCCGTGACGGCAGAGTAATTACAGCAAATCTTAATTCTGATGAGATAATATCGCTTATGAGTGAGGGCTCGGCTCAGAAATCACTTTCTCAAATCATTGGCATTGATCCGGCACCAATGAGAACTGTGCTTACGGAGGTTCTGACACTAAAGCCTGCTGGAAGAATTGGTCTGAGGTCTGGTGACACAATTATCTCAATCGATGGCGAGATGGTACATTCTCCAAACCAGTTTAGAAATATAATAAGATCAAAAACTGCTACTTCATTTCTGCTTAGTTGGAAGAGGGGCGACAGGGTGATGAATTCTTTTATTTCTCCAGACCCTGACTCTACTATCGGCGTTATGCCCTCGGCGGCTTATCTTGGCGTGACCGAACACACAAATTTTACCCTCTCCGAATCCCTATCTAATGGGTACTCTCAATCACTTGCAATCATTGGGCTTATCTACAACTACATAAGAGAAATTATTGTTGGAGAAATGACAGCCTCACAAGCATTTGGTGGCCCAATCACCATTGCCAAACAATCTGCTCAATCGGCAAACAGAGGGATTAAATCCTTTTTGACTTTCGTAGCATCGCTTTCAATTTCGCTTGCACTAATCAATATTTTCCCACTCCCGGCACTCGATGGCGGACACCTGCTCATCGTATTGATAGAATCGGTTCGGCGAAAAGAGCTTGCCATAAAGACAAAATTATTAATCCAAAACATTGGTGCAGGATTTATTTTCCTACTAATGATAATCATAATTTTCTTTGATGGCGTGAAATATTTTGGCTGATGCCGGGATATTTCAAGCAAGCTAAATCATTTGTTTTAGCTCAATATCCAATGAATCAAAAGACTAAAGAGTGCAAGTGATGGGCAGACAAACCTGCATACCCCATCATGTTAGCCCAGCAACTCTAGTCTATAAAACACTGCTTTATAAAAATAATTAAAAAACTTAGTCATTGCTTAGCATTTTTTTTATTAGTTTAAGAGAATGGATTAGTTTTAAAAAATAAATTTATTCTTAGCCTAAGATAATGACAAATAAAAATAGAAAGTTTAATAACAAATATTTCATGCAGTTGATTGGTGATTACATTTCTAGTTCAAAGTATGGAAGTGATACCGCTACAATATTAAAAAATGGTTTAGACATTTTTGGTAAAATTGATTTCATCGAGAGTTCTTCGATCTTTTTGCTTGATGATTTGAGTTTTACTTACAAGCACATGGCAACCAACCCGGCCAAGAACAGAAAAGAATCCCAACTTGAATTCGAACATTTGTTGGACAATGAATCAATTGACCAGATAATAAAAACATCCAGCCCAGAATTTTTCCCGAAAAGTTTCGACCCAGACTCTTGTAAAAATCTGTTAATCTTTCCTATGACTGTTTCTTGGGGAAATCTTGGATTACTAATCATACATTTATCTAAGGACAATAAACTCTACACAGACCCACTAATGCTTGACCTTTTCACCATTTATTGTAATTTATTTGCATCTTCGATTGAGCGAGTAGGTTTGTTTGAGAGCTTAAAGATGGCAAATGCTGAGCTAGAAAAAAAAGTTGTCAAAGGAACAAGCAAACTAATACAGAGCAGAATGGAACTAGAGGCAATACTCGACTCAGTCCAAACTGGAATACTTGTAGTAGATGATTCAGATTTATCAATCTACAAGGCAAATCCCGTAGCGATGGAGCTTCTTGACATCAGCAATTATGATAATATTCTTGGCCGGTATGCGGGTGATTTTTTAGATTCGCAAATATTTGCACTCGAGAGTCGCTCTAATTTTGAAACTATGTTAAAGCGTTCCGATGGGAAAGATATTAATGTCTACTGCAATATTGCCTCCTTGTATTCACAAGATGACAGTTATAAGATTATCTCTTTTCTTGATATAAGCGAGAGGAAAAATGCAGAAAAGGCACTCATAAAAATCAACAGTGATCTCGAAGGAATTGTAAAAGAACGTACAACCATTCTGACCGAAACAATTAGAAAGTTAGAGGTTGAGGTTGGAGAAAGAGAGCTTGCCGAAGATGAACTCAAATTATCCCTAAGAAATGCAGAAAAAGTAGGCAAAATGAAAAGTGAGTTCGTCAAGAACGTTTCTCACGAATTCCGAACGCCACTTACAATCATCCGCTCCAGTGCTCAGCTGCTAGAGGTCTATGACAGCAAACTAGATGCCAAGGCAAAGAAGAATTATCTCGACAGGATAATCAACACTGTCGATCTTCTCACCGATTTGATACAAAACGTAATTCATATCGGGCGCGAAGACGATACCAGAGACCCATCCCTTATCGAGACCTTTGATATTGCCATATTTACTCAGAGTATCTTTGAAGATCTCCAAAATTCCCTACATCAAAAAAGAATATTAAACATTGTGTGCGACCCAAAAGAACTCACTGTCAAGATACACAAGAAAAATCTCTGGCTGATAATCTATAACTTACTCTCCAATGCCATTAAATTCTCATCCGAGGGTTCTGTCATTGAGGTTTATTACACTAAGACCGCAAATCAACTGCACGCAGAAATTATAGATCAAGGAATAGGAATTGCTGAATCTGATCTAGGGCGAGCCTTCGGTATGTTCACAAGGGGCAAAAACGTTGGAGCGGTATCTGGCACTGGACTTGGGCTTGCTGTAGTAAAACAAATCATTGATACTCTAAGAGGTCAAATTCTCATAGAATCCCAACTCGACGAAGGTTCCAAGGTTAAACTAAGCATCAAGCTAGAGGAATAAATTATAAATCTAATGAAAATTTATTTTAAATTAATATTGTTCATTCTTTTGCTTGCCTTGTCTTGCCATCAATCCTCGCATGGGCAAAGGCCCAGTGCCGTATGGCAATCACTCATCAAAGAATCAGATAAATTAATTGCAAAGCGTCAATTTGAAAAGTCATTGAATCTAGCTTTTATGGCACTTGACTCAGTCAAGATAATGTTTGGTGACAGCTCCAAATACACTGCCACGGTGTTGGGCAAAGTTGCAAGAGTTTACTATTACAAGGGCGAATATCAAAACTCAATCAAATACTACGAAGCCCAAAAAACTATTGCAAAGAAAATATCTAGGGGGCTAAAATACGCTCAATCACTAAATAACCTAAGTGTATTGTACCAGACCGTGGGGCGTGATTCTGATGTGGAATCTCTTCTTTTAGAATCCGTCAAGATTAAAAAAGAAATTACTGGTGGAAAAGACACATCCTATGCCAAAACGCTTAACAATCTTGGGCAATATTATTACTCCCGTGGAAATTACCCCGAAGCGACAGATTATTTTGAAAATTCTTTGAGCATAAAAGAAAAAATACTGGGCAAAGACAATCCCTCCGCCGCCACCACAAAAGTAAATATTGGATTGCTCTATGTGGCAACTGGAAATAATGAAAAGGCGCTCAAATATTTTGAAGAAGCGAGCGAGTCGTTCAAAAAAAGCTTGGGCGAAACACACCCCGATGCAGTATCTTGCGACTTTCACATCGCCTCTTTGTTAATTTCAAGTGGTCAGACAAAAAAAGCAGAAAAATATCTAAGCAGGCTCTCAAGAAACACCGACGCTCTTATGAACTCGCTTACCGCACAAAATATCAACTCTCTTTTTGGTATGGCAAAGCTACAAATCAAACTAAATAAAAATGATGAAGCGCGGGTTCTTCTTGAAAAACTACTGCCCAAAGCAAAATCAGTCATTGGCAACGCTCACCCCACCTATGGGAAAATTCTAAAAGCACTGGGTGTCACCCTTTGGATTGGCGGAGACTTAGAAAATGCCTATGCTTACTTGTCCGAATCAGTTTTTCTGGCACAGGAAATCTTTGGTAGCCACAACATCAACTATGCAAAAGCTGTACATATTTTTGCTGGCTTACTAAAGGACTTGGGCGAATTCGAGGAAGCCGACGAAAATTATAGGGAAGCCTTTGACATATATCTCCACATTATTGAGAATTATTTCCCCTATTATTCCGAAGCCGATAAGAGTAAGTTCTATCAGCATATAAAAGAAAAGTTCGATATGTTTAATTGCTATGTCCTTTCCAGAAAAGATGAGAATCCAGATTTAATTGGGCAGATGTACAATCTTCATATTGCCACAAAGGGTATTTTGCTAGATTATTCCAAGAACCTTTACTCTCAAATTGAAAGGTCTGGAAACGACGAGCTAATAAATAAATATAGGACTTGGCTCGCAAAAAAAGAGCAGCTAGCAAAGCTCTACGACCAAAGTCCATTTAAACTAAAGAAAATCGGAATAAACCTAGAAGAAATTGAAGCAGAGTCTTCTACTCTTGAAAAAGAAATTCAAATTGAAGCCAAGAAAATTATTGGCGATGAGGTTAAAATTGCTCCAAGCTGGTCTGATATTCAAAAGACATTAAATCCTGGCGAGGTGGCGATAGAAATAGTGAGATTCAGATATTTTGGCAAGGGATGGCAGGATTCTACAATTTATTCTGCATTGTTGATTAACTCAAATACCAAAGACAAGCCAAAACTGATTCAACTAGAAGATGGCAAAGCTCTGGACGAAAAATATCTAAACAGACGAAAGAAGAATGTCAAAGCAAAATTCCCAGACAAGCGTAGTTATTCTATATTTTGGCAGAAAATAGATGAACATTTGACTGGAATTAATAAAATATATCTGTCCTCTGATGGCGTTTATAATATTATTAATCCTGCGGGCTTTCTCCGCCCAGACGGGACTTATGTGCTGGATAATCAACAGATAATAAACATTAATAATACAAAAGAGTTATTGCAAGAAAAACAATCTCCTAGCAATAAATCGGCAAAATTATTTGGCTTCCCAGACTATGATGTGAGCCAAGGAAGCGGAGGAATCACAGACGAAACGCTGGAGAATATAAAGAAAAATGAAATAAAGGTAGCCCCACTCCCTGGTACAGAAAAAGAGGTGAATATGCTCAATGACTTGCTTACAAATGCGTGGTGGTCTGTTCGCTCATATCTCAAAGGTGATGCCAGCGAAACTAAATTTAAATCAACCGAAAATGCTTCCATTCTTCATATTGCCACTCATGGCTACTTCATGGGCGATTTAGATGAGGGCGACCGGCAGAGGGTCTTTGGTGTGGACAAAGAAAAAGCTATTCAAAATCCTTTGCTACGTTCTGGTTTGCTTTTTTCTGGTGCAACAAATTCACTTAATTTTGATTTTTCATCTGGGCAAAGTGATGAAAATGGGATACTGACTGCTTTTGAAGTTTCCAACATGGACTTGCGAGGAACCGACCTTGTGATAATGAGTGCTTGTGAGACTGGGCTGGGTAAAATAATGAATGGCGAAGGAGTTTACGGCCTGCAGAGAGCCTTCCAAGTGGCGGGTGCAAAGTCAGTTATAATGAGCCTTTGGACTGTGGATGACAAGACTACACAAGAGCTGATGGTCAGCTTTTACACTAAATATTTATCAGGTCAAAATGTTGCAAGAGCTTTTGCCAATGCTCAACTTGAAATAAAAGAGAAATATCCAATGCCTTATTATTGGGCCGCTTTTAAATTACTTGGTGGAGAATAAATTAGTAATGAATTGTTAAATTCCATAAATTTGAATTTTAGTAATCTTGCAAGCAACAATGAAAAAATATAAAGCAGAAATTAAAATCACTCTTAGAGAAAATATATTGGATGTTCAAGGAAAAACCATTGAACATGCACTCTTTCAGCTTGATTATGACATGATGGGAAATGTCAGGATTGGAAAATATATAACTCTTGACATTGAAGCTCAAAATGATGGCCAGGCCGAAGAACTTGTAAAAGATGCTTGCCAGAAACTACTTTCGAATACTGTGATTGAAGATTTTTCCTTTACGCTCGAATGATTTACAAATAAATTAAATAAATATAGATAGAAAATATGAGTTATGGAGTTATAGTTTTCCCTGGTTCCAACTGTGATCACGACGCTTATAATACGGCTGGAAAATTAAGCAGTGCCGATGTTCGTTACATCTGGCACAAAGAAAGCTCTATCCCAAGCGATGTCAAATGTATAATCATACCAGGCGGATTTTCATACGGAGATTATCTCAGATGCGGAGCCGTGGCTAGGTTTTCGAGCGTTATGAATGAAGTGATTAATTTTGCAAAGAAGGGCGGGCTACTTATTGGAATATGCAATGGCTTTCAGATTTTGACCGAATGTGGGCTTCTGCCTGGGGCTTTACTCAGAAACAAATCTCTGAATTTCCTATGTCGTGATACTTATTTGAAGGTTAATAATTCTTCTGTCTTTACCTCCCAATACGGCGAGGGCGATGTGATAAGAATACCGATTGCTCACGGCGAGGGAAACTATTACGCAGATGACAATACATTAAAAAGTTTGCAAGATAACAATCTAATCGCATTCACTTACGTCACAGAAAATGGGGAAGAGTCAAGTGGCTCAAACCCAAATGGTTCGGCATTGAGTATTGCCGGAATTACAAATAAGCAGGGGAATGTGTTGGGGATGATGCCACACCCTGAGCGGTATAGCGAAGAGTTGCTTGGGTGCAGCGATGGTTTGGGCGTTTTTGAGTCAATTAATTTGGCGATAAGCTAGTTTAGAAAATAGGACATTAATATACAATTAATTTTAGGTGGAGTCATGGGCATGCTTCCTGGTGGAATGGAATGGATAATAATTGGTGCGGCTGTTTTGTTATTTTTTGGTGGAAAGAAAATTCCCGAAATGATGAAAGGTCTAGGTACTGGAATCAAAGAATTCAAAAATGCCTCGAACACCGAAGAAAAAGAAAAACTTGATGAAAGCAAAAAAGAAAGTTCTAGTAAATAGTTATTATTAATTCAAGAATACAAAATGTTTGATATTGGTGCAGGAGAAATAATATTCATTGTACTTGTTGTGCTTATGCTCTTTGGTCCAAAGAAATTGCCAGAGGTAGCTAGGACTATCAACAAGGGTATGGCTCAAGCACGAAAAGCTCAGAGGACTTTCCAGGACTCAGTCTATAATATTAAAAATGAAATGAATAAATCTATTGACGAAGCCGAAAAAGAAATCAATAAAGAAGTCCTCTTAAAAGGAGATAAGAATCCCTTAAATATTGACAAAACAAGCGATAATGAAAAACCTAAAGAAGACAAAAACGATAATAAATGAACTCATATTCCGAAGATAAACAAAAATTTATAAGCGGTGAACTATCGCCCGTCGCCTTGGTTGAAAATGTTTTTACTCAAATTGAAAAGCGTTCAAATCTGAATGCTTTCATAACTCTTTGCAAAGATTCAGCACTTAAATCAGCAAAAGAATCTGCCAATAGGTTTGCCAATAATAATCCCCGTCCACTCGAAGCAATGATAATTGCCATCAAAGATAATATCTCCACAAAAGATATTCTCACCACTTGCGGATCTAAGATTTTAGAGAATTTCATCCCAATTTATGACGCAACTGCGGTAACTAGACTAAGAGATGCTGGTGCAATTATAATTGGCAAAACAAACATGGATGAGTTTGCGATGGGTTCGTCCAATGAAAATTCTTATTACGGAAATGTACTAAATCAAATTAACGAAAACCACGTACCAGGCGGATCATCTGGCGGTTCAGCAGTGGCTTTGGGGGCTGGTTTCTGCCACGCTTCACTTGGGTCGGAGACTGGCGGTTCGGTTCGTCAGCCCGCTTCCTTTACAGGTTCATTCGGCTTCAAACCAAGCTACGGCACAATTTCCAGATATGGGCTAGTGGCTTACGGCTCTTCATTTGATCAAATTGGAATATTTGCAAATAATTCCTATGACATGGCTTTGGTGCTTGACACCATTTCTGGACATGACGAGCGGGATTCTACCTCTTTGCCAAATAAAGCTCTTAATTCCCATGATAATCTAGTAAATCATTTTGGCGAAATAAAGCCAAGTGACATAACAATTGGAACTGCTCCAGAATCTGTGCTGAAGCATTCTGATTTTGAGATTATTGAAAAATATCAAAACTCAATCAAGAGACTTGAAGACTCAGGCTTTAAAATTAAGCAGGTTGATTTCCCACTTTCCCACGTTTGGATTGCCGTTTATTATATTATTTCAACCGCTGAGGCATCTTCTAATCTGTCTCGCTACGATGGGATTCGCTATGGTTTTCGGGCTGAATTTACAGAAAGCGAAACAAACATTTCAGATATAGACTTGATAAAAGCAAGCCGTTCTCAGGGTTTCGGAGCAGAGGTCAAAAGAAGAATTCTGCTGGGAACTTACGTACTTTCCTCTGGGCATCATGACAAATTTTATTTGCAAGCCCTCAAAGCTCGTCGCTTAATATTTAACAGCTATAAAAATAATTTCTCTAAAGTTGATTATATTTTCTTGCCAACCACACCCACACCCGCTTTTAAATTCAAGGAAAAAGAAAATCCAGTAGCAATGTATATGTCAGATGTTTACACAGCTTCGGCGAATCTTGCGGGCGTTCCTGCAATAAATATTCCAACTCACACCAGCGAAACTGGTCTCCCTATCGGTATGCAAGTCCAAGCAGACAATTTCAAGGACGAAAACCTAGTCCGCATCTCCGAAAAAATATTTCAGATAATCAAAGAATATTAAAGCTAGAGATGGCTACTTACTAATCAAAATATTCTCAGTCACAAGACCCTCAGGAGATTTCAATATTGCAAAATAGACACCGCTACTCAGCCCCGAGAGTGGGAATCTAATGTCAGTGTGTTGCCTGCTTGAAAGACTGAAAGAATGCTCTAACTGCTTCATTCCCAATGTATTATAAATTACCAGATGATAATTTCCCTTGCGGGCAACACTGATTTCTACTCCATCACTCACAAACTCAATACTTGAACTTTTGGCAAACTCAACTCGCCGCTTTTCGCTCACACAATCATCTGAAACAATAATCGTTCCGTCTATCGGAATAGGAATTATAAACTCATTCCCAACAATTATATCACCCACAAAATCCATATCATTTGTAGTATAAATTGACTGAAGCGTCAGTCCATTAACGACAATCAGCTCACCTTCATTTGCGTCTAAGACGTGATTCTCAGAAATCTCAAATCTAACAAACTTACCATCCAAGAAAAAACTAGGATCATCTGAATCAAGCACATCACTTGGCATTTGGAAATCTAGTTCATACCCCTCCAGATCTATCGGCAAACTTGCATTCTGCAGCAATTTATAAGTTATCGGAATTTCAACATTCCTGTTCAAAGTTGCTTGCAAACCACCAGGAAGTATGAACTCAAGCTGGGCCATACCTTTGCCATTGACCGTGATTATCCTTTCATCAATGCAAGGATAAGTGCTGACAATCTTAAAGGTAGATGAATAAGAACCAATATCCATCGGAGCAAAGCTCATCTCAATATTGAGCGAATCGTAAGGCATAGTCCCGCCAAAAAGTTTATTTGTACTGAAATAAGTATGCAAATCCTCTTCACCGATTCGGTACCGAATCGTATCATTTATTATTTCAAGCACCATAGTAGAATCATTTCCGATTATAATCCGGTCAAAGTCAAGCTCACCAAACGAGCCAGAAAACAATTCAATATTAAACTCCCGCTCCACTATTGAAAATGTTTCAGAAGCTGTGCAACCATTTGAATTCATTACAGTTAGAGTATAATCCCCCACTCCGCCATCAGCAATAAACAAAGTATCGTTGAGTTCGTCGCCTTCCAAAACATCAGATGACCAAACGTAGCTTAAATTCTCACCATTGAGAATCGAAATTTCTGTCGAATTTCCAGCACACACTTCAAAAACTGACTCGCCAAAATCAATAATTGGATTCTCATTTATTGTCACAGAAAACGAGGAACTGCTAACACAAACATTGCCATCACCACTAACGACTAAATAAAGCACTCCCGTACCGGCCGTGTGCCAGTCTACTTCTACGGTTCTTTCAGTGTCTGGTCCAATAATTTCACCATTAGAATCTGTTTCCCAATAAAAATTAAAATCAGTATCTGTGATGGTCGATGAATAAGTCCTCACACTAGCTGCACAAAGTTCATCTTCGGTACTTTCGTTAATAAAATTTGCATCTCCTCGCTTCCTTATTGTGACCGTGATAGGATTTTCGCCAAAACACATACCATCGCCTTGTGCAATCAAAGTTACTGTCCCATTTTCGCCAAAATCACCCCAATCTACTTCGACTGATTCGCCATCATCCGAAATTGTAAACGTTTTAGAGCCCTCAACAAGCCAGTCAAATGTAAGGCCAGTCAAAGCCGCTAAATCCTCTCCTATTGAATAAATTGCCGAAGTATTTGCACATGGGTCGAATGAGCCAAGAAAAGTCAAATCAACCTGACTATCGAGACCAACAAGCACCTCTGAGCTACTCTCACAGCCAGTCTCGGGGTTGGTGACTGTAATAATTATTTTCCCACTTTGACCATCTGACCAATTTACATTGACCATAGATTGATTATTTTCTCCATCAATCTCGCCATTTTCAATCTCCCAAAGATAGACCAATCCGGCTGTTTCCTCCACAGAATATGATTGGGAAGAAGAAGCACAGATGCTAAATGATCCGCTTATCTCGCTGCTCGGCAATGGTTTAACATCAACTACAATATATGAAGTGGCCGTGCAACTTGAGCTCTCATCTATTATATCAAGGGTCAGTGTATCGAGCCCATCACTGTCCCAAATCACTTTAACAGAGGTCCCCCCATCTTCGACAATTGTCCCGCCGATGGCCGTCCAAGTGTAGTCATAATCTGGTGAAAATGGAGTTATATATTGGAGAGTGTCATTTTGGCAGGCGAGTTCCTCACCATAAATTTGGGCATTAATTGGTCTCACCACCACAGATTCTGTAATAGTTGTCTGGCAAGATTCATTGCTTGTCACCTGCAACATCAGGCTCCCAGTTCCAACGCTCCAACTAAGCTCAACATTTGGGCCATCGTTTGATCCGAGTATTGTTCCCGTACCCGAAACTGACCAGAAATAGCTGTAACTTGGGTCATCTTCGGTAGAATAAGTTTGTTCGGTTGGCAAACAGAAGCGAAATTCACCACCTGAAATGCTTGGATTTGGAGATGCTAAAATAGTAATTGCGCCACTTTCTGGGCCTATCGCATCAGGATTCTGAGATATTATTCTCACCCTGTAATTTGTACCTGGTTCGATGCTAATAGGAATCTTTGCACGTATAATTTTCACAGTATTATTGATTGCTGTGCCGATTATTCTTGGGTTCAAAAAAGATCCATTCTTGTCTGAAAGCTGAGCTATAAAGCGAGTATTCGCCGTTAAATTATCAAACTCATAATCAAAATAAATATAAAATTCACTGCCTGAGCAAAGAAGCGTATCTGTATCGGTTGAAATAATCTCGTTGTCACCTTCTTCCACAACTGGCACAAATCGCCTAACTTTGAGACTTACAGAATCTACAAAAACGCAATTAAGATTATTATTTGAGCTAGCAGAAAAATTGAATGAAAGTCTATCGAAAAAACCATCAGCACCCATTATCATCTCATTTCCATAAAATATCCAAGTGCTTGGTCTGTCTTGGAGGCTGATTTGACCAGCTAATACTCTTGAGTTGGTATTTGCTCTTTTCAACCACATCTGCATGGTGGACGTTCCTCTGTGATTCGAAGATGATGCAGTGGAGAAATAAGCCCTGACATTAACCGTATCTCCTTTTTTAAAATCTGGCTCTGTGACAGCGCCTTCTAGTATTTCTGTATAAAGACCAAACCCTCTGCCATTTGATCGTATACCCGCATAATTATGACCGTGAACTGGCTGCAAGCCCAGTGTAGCAAAATTATCAGGCACCTCATCTCGTGAGCGGACATAAACATCTGGTGTTGTCATATCCCCTTGAACATTTATTGCCGAGAACCAATTAGGAAGACCAGGAAATGCACCATTGAATTTTGGTGTAATTGTTCCAGCTATTGGCAATCTCGAAAGATCTACTTGCTCAAAACTAGGATTTTGAATTAAATTATTCGCAGAAACGAAATTCCACGAAAAAACTGAAATTAACAGAATAATCTGTCCAAATAATTTTGCACCTTGAGTAGTCATTGCTTTGCCCTATTTTATTTACAGGAATACTATCAAACTTATTAAGTAATAACACAGAAAACCCTCATTTGTCACAATTTATTTTATAAATTAGAGGAAATGTTGCTTTCTTGCGATTAAAAGTAAGTAAAATTAATAAACAATCCTAAATAAATTACTAAGATGAACTACTTAAATGTTTTTGTTCCCTTTTAAAACAGTTTTTTCTCCAGAGCTATTGCCCTTGGGAAAATAATATTATTCTCAATATGGATATGAGTGTGGAGGTCTGATTCAAACTCTTCGAGCTTTGCATAAAGCACTCTG
>JAJRPT010000168.1 GCA_024280675.1 Bacteroidota bacterium | reverse complement strand
CATTTGATTATTACACCAAGAAAGTTTTTGGTGGAGATAATATCGAGACAATTTTGCGTGTCTATGTTGTTACCACTATCCCAGAAGGCATTGGTAAAATGCCAAGCGATATAATAGGTATCATATTAGTAGACCGAGAGTTTGACCTTAACACTGACGAACTCAAAGAAAATCTTGGTGACATTCCAAGTCCCGATGATATTTACTCATACCGTCGCTTGCTTGATGAAGACTTGGAGGAAGGGAAATATGGCAACTTGTACGGAGCCCCGATTACCACAATGTATGAGCTTGTTCGTTCATATTTTGTCCAAGGTAATGTGGTGAACAAGACAATGGAAGCTCGCGGGATTGGAGTAGAAGGTATTCGCTACAATCCAGAATTACCTGGAAATGCTGAGCCACTAATCGATTATTCTAGGCTTATTGGCACGGTTAAAGATCGTGATATTCAGACTTATAAGAAAATATCTGCTGGTGAGCCATTTGATTATAAGGGAAAGAACATGGAAGTGTTAATCGCAGGCGATAGACTTCGTTGGACAAAATACAAAAAGCTTTACCAAAGAAAGCGTGGCAAAATTAGCTACGACTCATTGGGCAACCCAATGCTTGACACACGTCGTGCCTCAAATGGTGACCTTCCACAATTTGGACTTGAACTAAAATATGGTGCCGAAGAAATTAATATGCCATCCTTTTCTTCAGAGCGATTAACCGCATCCGCTTTTTGGGGATATGCTAAATTTGGTATCATACTTCCCACCGATGGTTGGACAGATTTGAGCATGGAAATGCTTGAGCAAAATCGCATGCTGACCTATGGTGGCTTTGGTGTTGCGGCCGAGCTTGACTTCCCTTTTGCCATCATTCCTCGGTCTGATGTTTTCTCACTTTCATTTGCACATGTCTTCGGCGATGCAGTCGAGGCAAGTTATAAATCTGGTGACAGAGGGATTCCAAGTGGAAAAATAACAGAAGCGTCATTTGACAGTGGGATAGCAACCTTTGGCAACAGACTAAAAAATGATTATCTGCTTCGTACAAACGCAAAGCTCCATTATACTTTTGGAATGAGCATTGACCGTGACTATTTACTTCGTTTTGGAATTGGTGCAAGTTTCTATAATATGGAGACCTGGGGTTATGACCTTGATGGAGTAGACCACGCGCTCGATAGGGGCGAACCAGGACGAGAAGACACAGATGATTATAAAGTGATTTTCAAAAATAACAATTCCCAATCTGTGGGTGGAGTTTCGATTCGTGCTGATTTTATTGCAAAAGCCAGCACCACTCCTTTTGGGGCAAGTGTTAATTATTTTGATGAATCAATCTACATTGACGCATTTGTACAGATTCCAGCCATAGAGAACACCTTTTTCATAAAAGTCAATGCAAAGGGTTCTTTCCGCTTGCGTGCAACAGACGACAGACCATGGGAGAATAGCGAAAGTTTCTTTATGCCGATGGTATCTCTGATATATATATTTTAACTTTCAATCAGCTAATTTTAACAGAAAAATAATAGGATAATTTATACCATGAAGAAGATATTTATATTAATTATTGTCAGTGTTTTAGGGCTTAGTAATATCAGCTTTGCAAAGCAAGAATTCATTGATTCAATGAGTACAATTAATGATGATTTGAGAAGATATTTCCCCCGTTGGAAAGTGTGCGAGCCAGATTTGCAGTATCAAATATATCAAGCCTTCGTCCTGCTTGGAGTAGACAAAAGTTTGCTCGATATGCAAGATGTAGAAGTTCTAGCCTCCCCAAAAGGTCCCAAAGATAAATACTATGAGATACTTCTTCTGAGTTGCGGTGATGCCTCTTTGAACGCACGCCAGATTGATTCTCAAATAAAGACCATTGGTTCAAATCTCTCTGGAAGAAAAAAATACGACCGCCGTCACAAGGGCAAAAAGAAACCTGGTCTTAGGGATTATTGCTATGTTGAAATCCCACCAGAAATCCCTGTGAAGGCCGATCAAGGTGCGGCAATTCGTGATTATCTGCAACCAACTAATGTCAATCAAGCTCTGACATTGTCAATGTTTGACCAATCTCTAAAAATTGGTGACACTGGTTATTGGATACATTCCAAAATTGGAAATGATGAAATTGGTTATCCATATTGGAATGCAGGCGAATCAAAATTCTTGCTAAAAAAGCCACTCTATGACAACGATGATACAGAGACAAAAGAAAGTTTCCCGTATTTAATCAATCTATCTTTGGGTGGTGCATATCAAATTAGCAGCGGAATTGACCCAACTGGAGTATTTGCTTGGATAAGCGAGCGACGCTTGAATTCAAATCCAAATGGAAAGCTAATCGCCGGGCTTGACGTACACATGCCCTTTCATCCAGAATTTGGTATTCATTTCAATTTAGAGATGCCACTTAGCAATCTTGCAGAAGAAACAATATTTCCTCAAGATTACGCCTCTTACACAAATAATAGGCTCTGGTCTTTCTCTGATTCGGATGATGCCAGGAAAAAGCTAACCCTAGGTGACACCTCGCTTGCTATTGTGCCAGTGCTAAACACTTCTGGTCAAGTAACACTGTTTTATAATCTTTGGCTCAACAAACGCAGGGCTGAGAACTATTTTAGATTTGATTTAGGTCTTTCCTATGTTGAGGTGAATGAATATTTGATGTACACCGAACAACTCTACAGAGATGCAAAAGATGGTGAGATAGGAGATGATGATGGAAAAGTTAAAGCTGGGCGAGGTCCCACAACCATCTCGAACAAAGGCATTAGTGGGCTAGAAATGTACAAGCCAGACGAGATGGTCGATTGGCTTTATGCGAAAGTTGAGTACCGAAACCAAGCCGTTTATCCCTTCTCTGTGTCAATGCAAATCTCTAATCAAATATTGCTGACCCGTGCCTATGTTCCACTCTTTGGTACTTGGCTCTTTTTGGAGGCGAAATACTCAACTCCTCTAAGGGATGCTCTTCCATTTGAGGTTGAGAATTTCTTTATGATTTCTCCGGTATTGCGTATCACAATCTAATAGTTTTCAACAAAATGTATAAAAAAGCCCTTTCATCTGTTACTATGATGGAGGGGTTTTTTATTTTGCATTATATAACTTTACAATTTCTTAAATAAATGAAAAAAATAACACGTTTAATATTTTATGCTGTAATTATTTCCCTCTCAACACATTTTGAAAGTGTTGCTAATAAGAAGACCGCTAGCAAAAAAGATTCTGTGGTAAAGGCTCGAGATTTGCTAAATCAAGCAAAAGTAGAATCGAGTGCCAAAGAAATAAAGATGACAATCCGAAACGTCGATATTTCTTCTTATCCAATGGTTAAGTTGATTGTAGAAGCATACAATGTCTATGGTCAGCCCGTCGATACACTGTCGGCAAAGAACCTCACGGTGCTAGAAAATGGAGTTGAAAAGAAGGTCATCTCCATTGAAAGAATATCTACAAAAGAAAATGTTCCCATAGATTTCTGCTTTGTAATCGACCAGACGGGAACTATGCAAAGCTATTTTGACGAAATGAAAAAGAAAATCAGAGGGTTCACCTCTTTTTTGAGAACAAAGGGAATTGATTACACACTTAGCTTAATTTTATTT
>JAJRPT010000167.1 GCA_024280675.1 Bacteroidota bacterium | reverse complement strand
TTTTGTTTTGATTAATTATTTACAGATAGCCGTTGGCTGAAATCTAGAATTGTTTTCTCCAGTCCCACACGGCGACTCACCTTTGCCTCCCATCCGAGAAGATTCTTCGCCTTTGAAGCATCGGGTTGGCGGACTTTGGGATCGTCGGAGGGAAGATCCTCAAAAATAATTTCGGAGGAAGAGCCGGTAATATCTTTAATTTCTTGAGCCAAGTCCAACATTGTTATCTCGTCTGGATTGCCAATGTTTACCGGCATATTCTCATCACTCATCAGCAGTCTGTAAATCCCTTCGACCAGATCATCGACATAGCAGACAGAACGAGTTTGGGTGCCGTCACCATAAACTGTCATGGGCTGATTGGCAAGTGCTTGTTTTATGAAATTGGGAATGGCACGCCCGTCATTAACCCGCATACGTGGACCATAAGTATTGAATATTCGCAAAATACGAGTGTCCACATTGTGGTAGCGGTGGTATGCCATGGTCATCGCCTCGGCAAAGCGTTTCGCCTCATCATAGACCCCACGAATCCCTACAGGGTTTACATTTCCCCAATACTCTTCTTTTTGAGGATGTTCAAGTGGGTCGCCGTAAACCTCGGAGGTTGAAGCAATTAAAAACCTAGCTCCCTTTGCCTTTGCCAAACCCAATGCCTTGTGAGTCCCAAGTGACCCCACTTTGAGAGTCTGGATTGGGTACTTTAAATAATCAATCGGGGATGCAGGAGATGCAAAATGAAGAATATAATCAAGGTCTTCGCCCACGTGAATGAAATTTGTTACGTCATATTCTATGAAATTAAACCTAGGATGTCCCATGAGATGGGTGATATTATCTGCTGTACCGGTGAGGAAATTATCCATACAGAAAACCGTGTCACCGTTTGAAATAAAACGATCGCAGAGGTGTGAACCCAAAAAACCAGCACCACCAGTAATTAATACATTTGCCATTTTTACTTTTATTTAATTAATTTTATTAGTCTGAGCGAAATGGCTTAAACCATTGCTCGCCAATAGAAAGGGAAAATACAAATTTTGCATACTTTTCTTCTGCGGTAATATTTCCAATTCGCCCTCTTTGCCCAAACAATAGCGAAGTGTTAAAGAGTGCGTTCTTGCCAAATGGGACTGAGATGCCAAATGAGAAGAACAGATCGCTCATTTGCTCAGAATCAAAACTCATGTACATTGGCTTATAACCTAGCCCAAACATGAAATCTGTTTTCTTAAACACATTAGCACCACTCAAGTGACTGCCTTCGATAAGCAGACCAGCACTAAGTGACCAAGTGTCAGCAAACTCATTTGCTTTGCTTGGATTATTGTAATTAAGGCTAGAGAATTGGAAAAAGTTGAAATCTGCTCCAAGTAAATACTTAGACATTCGGTATGAAAAACCAAGCCCATAAGACATTGGTAGCAAAATATTATTGCTGGTATCAAGCCTTGTCGTATTTAAGAAATCGGAAGTAAAGTTGAGTTGCCTGTTTACTGTAATTTGTGTTTGAGGTGTAAAGCTAAAGCCTAGCTTAAGCTGGTCATTTACTTCGTATGCGATGCCAAGTTTTATTCCAGCACCAGAGAAATTATCAGTTAGTGTCCTGTAGGAGTTATAGGAATTATCTCCAGAACTGGCTAAATTAAAAAGCACGTCCTCATTCCTTTTAATTTCTCCAAAATAATAAAGTGGCATTACTCCTATGGAAATATCCCAAAGCCGAGCACTTATTCCAAAATATGCACTCGACAAACCGCCCGCTCCACTGACAAGTACCTGACCCTCACTTTCTGAGAATTCATTCTTGGCAAGCACTAGCTCTGAGGAGCTGTACCCAACCGAGGAAAAAGGTCTAAACCCAAAGGATATGCCAATGCCATTGCCTGAGTCAATTGCCATTGAAACAGACAAGCCAGTAACAAAGCTGTTGAACTGATACAAGCCAGCATTTTGGTTGCTTGTCTTGTATTGGTTGAAATTATATCCTGTCTCAAATCTGGTAAGAGTGAGATAGGAAAGCATTGCTGGGTTTTGTAAATTAGGTGTACTCTCCGATGCCATTGCCATTGAAGTGCCAGCCAGTCCATTAAAATATGAAAACCCGGGGCTTCTGTCTCCAATTCCAAATCTTGAATAAACAGAACCTCCAACACCTGAGCCAGAAACTTGACCATTGAGTGGAATGGCACAAATCAAAATGAACAATAATATAATTGCTTTGTTGCTTTTCAATTTTCTAAACCTTTTCTTTCATAGTAAACAACAATTAGCTTTGGTCTTTTGCTCTTGTCTTGGGCATCTGGACCATAGAAGACATACTTGTCAAGATGGACAAGCTCATTAAATGATTGAAACTCTTTCTGCCAAGCAAAATATATCCTGCCATAATTATCTTTGCTTACCCAAAGGTCGAATGCCGCAGCTAATTTCCTGAAGGTATAAACATCGGTACCAGTTTCTCTGTAAGCTTTAAAATCCCAAAGAGCAGGTGTTTCGGAGGCACTGCCAAGCAAATCAGCACTCAGAATGGAATCTTGTGGTCTGTTGCCAAATTTTGATTTTTCAACATCTAAGCTAAGTCGAAGTTCTGCCGAAACGATGCCGGCGTATTTTGGAATAATATTGTTAAGATTAAAGAATAGATGAGCCCGTGAGGTAGCACCAGATTGGATGGTAAATGATTTGTCCTCTGGTTCTTCAGGGTTTTTAAAGAAAGATTTGTTGTAGGCAGAGCTGAGCCAAATTACAGTTTCCACATTTGTAAGAGGATCGTTTATAACTACTTTAATTTTTGCTCTTTTGGCAGTAGCTATGTCTGGTTGCTGTGTATTATCGTCATATTTGATTGGGTTATTAAAAAATCTGGAAATAACATTTGAGCTTTCTTCTGGCTTAATTGCGATTGTATAGGCGTTCTCTTTTTGCTCAGATGTAAAAGACTGGCTCTTTGTATCTCCTTTGATTTGCAACCAACGAGCAATTATTTTTTTGTCAAAATCTAATGTATCTATCAAAGAAAATGAAGACGAACCATCTTGGCTAAAAAAATCAACACTAGATGAAAAACTTGCCAAGGGATGCTCGCCCATAAGTGAGTTATTGATATCATCCCAATTATTGTATTTAAACACATCATCTTCCAAGGAATAGACATTGAATTCCAGCTTAGGGTTTTCTAAATCACCCCAAGCGTAATCTCCGTGGAAATAAAAAATCTGTGCCGATTGGATGTTCGTGTCTACGATGTAGCTCAAAGTGTCTGGAACTTCGAATTCTTGGATTGTAAGCACTTCGATGCCCTCTGCCCACCCCACCAAGAATGGTAAGGAAGTAGGGCTACGATCAAGGTTTACGTATTCGGAGCCATAAGATAATATTATTTCAACAGAATCAGAATTAGCTTGGTTTAAATCTGTGGGTTCTTGGTTAAGTGATTGAAAAATAGGGTCATCATTACAAGAACTCAGAGCAAGTAACAAACACAATGCAAAAGATATGCTAGCCGTACCCAAAAAGTTTATATTCATCAATTTCTATTTGTTTTTTTTATTTGTTTAGCATTCTACGGTAAATCACCTCAAAATGTTTCGCATTCACAGTCCAAGCAAATTCTTCGTAGGTTCCATTCTTTGCAATCTGTCGCCAAAGACCAGGCTCGGCAAATATTTCGACTGCCTTTGAAACGGCTTTGCCAAGAGAGGCTTTGTTGTATTTTTCAATTTCTATAGAAGTTCCCTCTCCTTGACCATCCCAAAACTCGACAATGCTTCCAATTCCACCAGATACGAAAACTATTGGTGGCGTACCAAATGTACATCCGTACTGGAAATTAAGAGCGGAGGCATCGTATTTCTTAGGCAAGAGGAAATAATCCGATCCCGCAATGACTAAATGCTGGCTAGCCTCATCAAATTTATATTTGATCTTTAGTTTATCTGGGTACTTTTTGCTGAGCTTCTCAAGTTTCTCAATTTTATCAGAATTCCCTAGAGCCAGAATAACTATTTGAAGATTGTGAGAAAATATTTCGTCTGCTGCTTGGATTAATAAGTCAAAGCCAGAGTCGGGAACGATTTTGGCAAACATTCCAAAAAT
>JAJRPT010000166.1 GCA_024280675.1 Bacteroidota bacterium | reverse complement strand
CGAATGTTTTCAAATTCAATCTTGCCAGGGAATTTTGCAACAACAGATGATTGCGATGCAATAAGAGATGCCGTGCCACCGGTGTGGAAGGTACGAAGTGTAAGTTGGGTTCCAGGTTCACCGATTGATTGTGAGGCGATGGTGCCGACTGCCTCACCGATATCGACTAAGTTGCTGGTCGCCATGTTTCGCCCATAGCATTTTGCACAAGTACCTCGCCTTGACTCACAAGTCAGTACCGAACGGATTCTTACAAATTCAATAGCAGTTGATTCTATGTGACTGGCTATATCTTCTACTATAATATTGCCAGCTTTTAGTATCAGCTCTTCGTTCATTGGGTCGATGATGTCGGTGAGGGCAACACGCCCAACAATTCTTTCTCCAAGTGCTTCTTTGACCTCTTCTCCATCTTTGAGGGCCGACATGTTCACACCACGGTGAGTCCCACAATCTTGGCTTGTGACGATTACATCTTGGGCAACATCATGGAGACGACGGGTTAGATAACCAGCATCGGCAGTTTTAAGTGCTGTATCGGCCAGACCTTTTCTGGCACCGTGAGTAGAGATAAAGTATTCCAAGACCGAAAGCCCTTCTTTAAAATTGGAGAGGATTGGGTTTTCGATAAGCTCACCAGTGGAACCAGAGAGCGACTTCTTAGGTTTTGCCATCAGCCCCCTCATGCCAGCTAGCTGGCGAATTTGTTCTTTGGAACCACGTGCCTTGGAGTCAAGCATCATCCAAAATGAGTTAAATCCACCATTGTTTGCACTCATTTCTTGGTAAAGTTTGTCGGCAACACGGTTGGTCACAGTAGACCAAGTGTCAATAATTTTATTGTAACGCTCACCACCTGAGATAACTCCATTTACATAGGCATGCTCAATTTTGTCAATTTTCTTTTGTGCGGTATTGATAAATGTAATTTTCTCTTCTGGGATGATAATGTCTTCGAGCGAGACGGAAAGCCCCGCAGCCGTTGCATACTCAAAGCCGAGCTTTTTCATCCTGTCAAGGAATGCTACAGTTTTAGCAAGCCCAGAGTTTCTAAAGCAAGCTGCAATAATTTGCCTTAATCTGTTTTTGGTTAGAAGCTCGTTTATAAAGCCAAGCTCTTCTGGAACAAAATCATTGAATATCATGCGACCACAAGTTGTCTCAATCATTTCGCCTTTTACTCTGACTTTAATTTTTGCGTGAATGTCTAGCATACCGCTATTGTAGGCAATTTGCACTTCCTCGAAGGAGGCATATGTTTTGCCCTCGCCAACGACACCATGGCGAACTTTTGTCATATAGTAGATGCCTAAGACCATGTCTTGGGAAGGGACTGCTATTGGCTCGCCATTTTGAGTGTGCATGATATTGTGTGGAGCCAACATGAGCAACATTGCCTCAAGTTGTGCTTCATAGCTCATCGGAAGGTGGACAGCCATTTGGTCACCATCAAAATCGGCATTAAAGGCAGTACACACAAGAGGATGTAATTGAATAGCTTTCCCCTCGATGAGTCTTGGTTGGAAGGCTTGAATACCCAGACGGTGAAGAGTGGGAGCACGGTTTAGCATTATTGGGTGACCTTCAATCACTTTTTCCAATATATCCCAAACTTCATTGGTTTTTCTTTCGACTAATTTCTTTGCAGATTTTACAGTCTTGACATGACCACGTTCAATTAATTTGCGAATAATAAATGGTTTGAAAAGCTCGACCGCCATTCCTTTTGGAATTCCGCATTCGTGAAGTTGAAGCTCAGGTCCAACCACAATAACCGAACGTCCAGAATAATCTACACGCTTGCCCAAAAGATTCTGGCGGAAGCGCCCGGTTTTACCTTTTAGAATATCGGCAAGTGATTTGAGTGCTCGTTGGGATTCCGATCTTACGGCACGCCTCGAATTATCAAAGAGTGCATCGACCGATTCTTGCAACATCCGTTTTTCATTACGCAAAATTACTTCTGGTGCTTTGATGTCCATCAGTCTTTTGAGTCTATTATTACGGATAATCACACGGCGATAGAGGTCATTGAGGTCGGATGTGGCAAAACGGCCACCCTCCAGCGGCACTAGTGGACGCAAGTCTGGTGGGATAATTGGCACAACATCGAGTACCATCCATTCTGGATTATTCTCCACATATTTGCCGTCATCTTTATCACGGAAAGCATCTAAGATACGCAATCTTTTGAGCAGATCGGCTTTCTTTTGTTGTGAGTTCTCGTTTCTGTATCGTTGCTTCAGTTCGACATATTCCTTGCTTGGAGTTACTCTTTTGAGCAACTCTTTGACTGCTTCGCCACCAATTAGTGCGATGAATTTGTCTGGATCGTCATCATCGAGATCCAGCTCATGCTCGGGCAATGAGTCAAGAACATCAAGGTATTGCTCTTCGGTGAGAAGGTCTTTTTTCTGCAAACCAGTTTTACCAGGTTGAACGACGGCGTAAGATTCATAATAAACCATACGTTCAATGTCTTTTGTTGGCATACCAAGTACACCACTAATCTTTGATGGTAAAGATCTGAGAAACCAAACATGCACAACTGGAACGGCCAGCATAATGTGACCCATCCTCTCACGCCTTACTGTTTTTTGAGTGACTTCCACCCCGCAACGGTCACAAACTATGCCCTTGTATCGAATACGTTTATATTTTCCACAAGCACATTCCCAGTCCCTGATTGGACCAAATATTTTCTCGCAGAACAAACCATCTTTTTCTGGTCGGAATGAACGGTAGTTGATAGTTTCTGGTTTTACCACTTCGCCCCGTGAACGGTCTAATATATCGTCAGGAGAAGCAATTTTAACTCTGATGCTAGAGTAACCTTTTTTTGACACTGACACTGAATTCATTTTTTTAAACTCCAATCGCACTTTTAAGATGTGCTTTATATTATATTTTTATTAAAAAGAAATTAAAGTCAAAGAATCTACACTCAATCAAACAAGTTTAACATCTAGGCAAAGACCTTGAAGCTCACGAACGAGTACGTTGAATGATTCGGGAATGTTCGGATCGGCAAAGTTTTCGCCTTTTACGATAGTTTCATACATTTTAGCCCGTCCTTGAACGTCGTCTGATTTTACGGTAATCATTTCCTGAAGAGTGTGAGCCGCACCATAAGCCTCCAGTGCCCAAACCTCCATCTCGCCCAAGCGTTGTCCACCAAATTGTGCTTTACCACCAAGTGGCTGTTGGGTGATCAGTGAGTAAGGCCCTATTGACCGGGCGTGAAGTTTGTCGTCTACGAGGTGTGAAAGTTTCAGTATATAGATAATCCCAACTGTAACTTTTTCTTTAAACGGTACTCCCAAGCGACCATCATAGAGGACAGTTTTACCGGCTGTTGGAAGTCCTGCTTTTTCCATGAAGTATTTCACATCATCCCATGAAGCACCGTCAAAAATTGGTGTAGCAAAATGCACCCCAAGTTTGAGACCAGCCCAGCCAAGTGCTGTCTCATAGAGTTGTCCAAGGTTCATTCGTGAGGGAACGCCCAGAGGGTTGAGAATAATATCTATAGATGTTCCGTCTGGCAAAAATGGCATATCTTCCACTGGAACAATTTTGGAGACAATACCTTTATTACCGTGACGACCAGCCATTTTGTCGCCGACTTGAAGTTTACGTTTTTTGGCAACATAAACCTTCGACATTTGAAGAATTCCAGGTTGAAGTTCATCCCCTGAGGCAAGTTTAGTCTTTTCGCTACGATACTCAGCCCTTACGTCACCACGAACTCTATTATAGCTTTGGATGACATCACGAAGAAGTTTATTGACCTTTTCATCTTCGACCATTTTGTCACTATAGTCTAGTAGTTCTGGTTTTAGAAGCCCTTCGTAATATTTTTCTTTAACGTCTTGTGTTGAAATATCTTGGCCACTAGAAAATATTATAACATTATTAGTTAGCCTAAAAGTATTTACTTTCTGAGAATCAAGAAGAGCTGATATTCTTTTGATTATTTCATCGTCGAGCACTTTGAGTGCTTGTTTTTCTAAAGTGTTAATTTTATCTTGGCGTTTTTTCTCTAACTTTCTTGCGTCTTTATCCATTGTAATAAGGCGACGTGTGAAGAGTTTGGTGTTGATGACAACGCCTTTCAAACCTGGTGAGGCTTTGAGCGATACATCTTTTACATCTCCTGCCTTGTCGCCAAAGATTGCACGAAGTAGCTTTTCCTCTGGGGTGGGGTCGGTCTCGCCTTTTGGAGTAATTTTTCCGATTAGAATGTCACCCTCGGTAACTTTTGCACCTAATCTTACAATACCAAATTCGTCAAGTTCTTTTGTTGCTTCTTCGCTCACATTGGGAATCTCACGAGTGAATTCTTCTTCGCCCCTTTTTGTGTCTCTTACCTGAAGTGTAAACTCTTCGATGTGAATGGATGTGAAAATATCCTCGGAGACAATACGTTCGGAGATGATGATGGCATCCTCAAAGTTGTATCCACGCCAGGGCATAAAAGCAACAAGTACATTTTTTCCAAGTGCTAGCTCACCCATCTCTGTCGATGCACCATCGCAAAGGGCTTGACCTCTGATGACTCTATCACCAACATTGACAAGTGGTTTTTGGTTAATGCAAGTATCTTGGTTAGTTCTGTAGAATTTCAATAAATTATAAGTTTTAACGGGCTGGTATTCAAAATCTTTTAATG
>JAJRPT010000165.1 GCA_024280675.1 Bacteroidota bacterium | reverse complement strand
TGCCACAACATTAATTGCGGCACCAGGAAGTAGATTGTAATTGTTAATCTCGGAGGCAAAAGATGAAGGGTCGGCAATCTTTGTCATCGCCACGACTAAAAAGAAAATCCCTAGAAATACTCTCGACAAAAGTCCCAAATAGGGATTAGTTTTCACAAAATTCATATTCTGATTCCATTATTATTTATCTTCGACAAAAGATATAACGAAATTTACTAAAAAATATTGAGATAAACTTAATGCCATTTGTAAGATCAATTTCTGGGCTTCGTGCCACCGAAGAAGATGGGCTAAATCCTAAAGTTCTGGCAAATTACGCACTAGCTTTTGCAGAGATATTGCCCAAGGGGAAAATAATTATCGGGCGAGATGGAAGACCATCCGGGAAATGGATTGAAGATGCAATCCTCACAGCACTCAGAAATGCGGGTAGGCAAGCCGAAGTCATTGGAATTGTGCCAACGCCTACCGTCCAGCTTATGGTCGAGCATTCAAATGCCAGCGGAGGGATTGCCATCACAGCATCCCACAATCCAAGCCAGTGGAATGGACTGAAGTTTCTCCGTGAAGATGGGACATTTCTAAATCAACAAGAAAATGAAAAGATGTGGGATTTAGTCGATAATGATTTGATTGAAGACAAAGAGCAATTAAATGCAGAAGTAATTATCAATGAAAATGCTTTGCAGTATCACCTGCAAAAAATATTTGATATTGGCTTATTCTCGAATAATGATTATGTCTTGACCAATAAAAAAAGAAAGCTCACAGCCATTGTCGATGCAGTTAATGCCTCTGGGTCTGAGTGTGTGCCTGCTTTGTTAAGGGAAATTGGATATGAAGTGATTGAACTCCATTGTGACGGGACGGGTGAATTCCCACACACTCCCGAACCACTGCCAGAAAATCTCAGCTCACTCTGTGAGGCTGTGAAAAATTACTCTGCCGATATTGGAATTGCCGTCGATCCAGATGCTGATAGACTGGTGATTATTGATGAAAATGGGCGAGCGATTGGTGAGGAAAAAACTATTGTCTTGTCCGCACTCTCAGCCTTTGAGCATTCAGACGTGCTTGGCTTTAAGCCAGATGATTCTACGGTCACGGTGAATTTGTCTACCTCTAGGATGATTGACGGGCTGGCAAGAGGATTTGGCGCAAAGGTAGAAAGATCTAGGGTTGGGGAAATAAATGTGGTCGAAAAAATGAAGAAGAATAATTCTGTGATTGGCGGCGAAGGTTCCGGTGGGGTGATACTGCCCTCTTGTCACTTCGGTCGTGATTCGCTTGTTGGGATTGCACTCGTCTGCGCATTAATTTCTAAAACTGGGAAAAGTATTTCAGCACTTTCAGATGATTTGAAAAAATATTCTATCATAAAAACAAAAAAAGAATTTTCTAAAAGTCTTAGCACAGTAATTCAAAAAGCAAAATCTAAATTTAGTTATGCAAAAATAAATACAGAAGATGGTCTTAGAGTAGATTTTGAGGATTCTTGGGTGCAGGTTCGTAAATCCAATACCGAACCCATTATCAGAATAATAGCTGAGGCAGAAAATATTGGACAAGCTGAAAATCTAATACAAGGGATTGAAGAACTTTTGTGAATAAAGTAATTATTGACCGATTGTAACTTTTCCTTTGTTTACCAAAGCTGAGTTTCGGTTTTCGAGATTCCCAAAGATTTGAACCTCATCGACCCCGATGTCCGTTAGAAAATTTGCCCCGCCCATTATTATCAAATCTCTTCGGATGACGATTGCTGCATCGGCCCTCTTGGTGCCATTGTTATTGACAATCAAATAGCCATAGCCTAGAGTTGGGAAGTTTGCTGGGAAATTGCTCACGGTTTGGTTGTCGCCGTTGAACTCAGTTTCTGAATCTATTGCCCAGGCGTAATTGCCAAAAGATGGGGTGGCACCAGAAAGATCATTGACATCTCCAACTTTCAACCTTGCAGAATTAAATAAATAAAAAGTGCCAGATCCAGTGCCAGTCACTATCTTATCATAGAGGTTGAATGTTCCACTGACCACGCCAACATCATTTGTCACATTTATATTTTTATCTAAAAGTATTTCATTGCCAGAGTTGATTCCAAGATTGAGCATGGTTTGTGGCAAGCCATTGCCGCTTGTGCCGCTGCTTTGTGATGTGTAGACAAAATGACCCATGTCGTGGTTTCCAATATTATAATTCCGCTCGAAAAGCCGTATGTTGCCCTCATTGGTTGGTGCTGATGTGATTCCTTGCGGGTGACCAATTCCTAGGATACCTTCGCTTTGCAAAGTAAATGTGCCAGAGCCAGTGATTAAATGTTCTTGCATCTCAAGTGTGCCAGATTTGTTGGTGGGACCGGCTTTCTCGACTGTTATTGTCCTCATCGAAAACTTGCTTATGTCTTGGTGCAATGTAATGCGGTCTTCGTCCCCAATGAAAACTATATCACGGGATCGGGGGGCAAAAGGTGAGGGTCTGGGATCGCCATAGCCATAAAGTGACCAAGAAGATGCGTCCGAATATGAGCCACTTTCGCTTGAATATAAAATAATGAAATAATCCTCTGGACCAACTACAAAAGTTCCGAAATCATTGTTGCCAATAGATTCTACCGAAGTTGCTGTCCTGTTGCCAACTGTCAAAAGAGACGGTTTCCAAGAACTGCCGTCGTGCAGAGCTGTCTCGAATGTTGCTGAATTTGCACCATTTCGGATGTCTTCAGGATTGAGATAATGTATGACCATATTATAAGTCTGAGATGCACCCAATGAAAAACTTGTACTAGGATCGGGAACGACTTCGTATTGGCGCTCAACATTTAAATCTGAATCAAGTTGAGAGCCAAGCAAATCTATGGTTCTATTATTTGAGCTTACTTGAATATAACCACCCACGCCTCCAGTCTCATTTATATCAATCTCGACGGGGGTGTAACTAGAGCCATTCCCCACCGTAAAGGTCGCATTTGCGTCGTCTCCCCCAGTGAAATACAATGACAAAGGACCATCGACATGACCCAGCCCATTTCGGGATACAGTGCCAGAAACTCTGACAAGACCGTCATTGCGCGCATAAATACTACTCAGCCCAGATGAGGCAAAATCTAGTGTGCCAGAAACTGAAATTGTACTTGAATTAGGCAAAATAACAGTGCCAGATGTTTTGGATAAAATTAAATTATTAAATGTTTCACCAGATGTGTTGTTGATGTTTTGGTTAGTGCCACCGAGCAGATATACAGAAGAATTATTGGGTTCATAAACTCCTGTATTTGTCCAATTTCCGTCCAGAGATAAAGAAGATGAGGAAGTCTGAGTGAAGCTAGAGCTTACAATGTTTAGGCTACCACTTATTTTTGCCTTTGCAGATGTTAGTTTGACAAT
>JAJRPT010000164.1 GCA_024280675.1 Bacteroidota bacterium | reverse complement strand
TGGTTTTCAAAGTACCAAATTTGTAATCAATTCACAACAACATTGCAATCTTCTTTTTGTGTACCAAAGTTTTCAAAGTACCAAATTTGTAATCAATTCACAACGGGCGAACAGAGGGTCGAGTGTGATTTATGGTTTTCAAAGTACCAAATTTGTAATCAATTCACAACAACACGGCGGAATAATGTTAAGCCTTATCTGTTTTCAAAGTACCAAATTTGTAATCAATTCACAACTGCTTTGCTTTGCCCACCTTCCTTTGCCTTGTTTTCAAAGTACCAAATTTGTAATCAATTCACAACAAGGCAGGCGAACATCTTTCTGTGAATCAGGTTTTCAAAGTACCAAATTTGTAATCAATTCACAACAAAACATGCGGGATGGTTTCCCGGCCGAGAGTTTTCAAAGTACCAAATTTGTAATCAATTCACAACTATTGAAAAACTCTTTCACAATATAATCTTGTTTTCAAAGTACCAAATTTGTAATCAATTCACAACGGCTGGATATATCAAGTGCCCAGCAAGATTGTTTTCAAAGTACCAAATTTGTAATCAATTCACAACATATATATAAACATAGTTGTTAGAACAAAAGTTTTCAAAGTACCAAATTTGTAATCAATTCACAACGCCAATCCCAGTAACACCCACCAGAGCCAAGTTTTCAAAGTACCAAATTTGTAATCAATTCACAACGCCAATCCCAGTAACACCCACCAGAGCCAAGTTTTCAAAGTACCAAATTTGTAATCAATTCACAACGTCTTCGCCCGTAAAATCTAAATACCTGCGGTTTTCAAAGTACCAAATTTGTAATCAATTCACAACCAGAACACCGTACGCCAGATACGGCTGGCAGTTTTCAAAGTACCAAATTTGTAATCAATTCACAACATCAAATCCGCATCGCTTGGTCTTTTCAATGTTTTCAAAGTACCAAATTTGTAATCAATTCACAACAGCTGGTCGCTAGTTGTTCAATCAGGTGTTGTTTTCAAAGTACCAAATTTGTAATCAATTCACAACACACATATCCAAAGGAATTTTCAGGATATTGTTTTCAAAGTACCAAATTTGTAATCAATTCACAACTATCGAATATATACCCACCCTCGTTATGTAGTTTTCAAAGTACCAAATTTGTAATCAATTCACAACATAGGGAAGATTATAAGCATAATTACATTTGTTTTCAAAGTACCAAATTTGTAATCAATTCACAACTAGAGTTATTATGTGAAACATTCAAAGATTGTTTTCAAAGTACCAAATTTGTAATCAATTCACAACTAAAAACCGCGCGCGCACCGTGATGGCGGAGTTTTCAAAGTACCAAATTTGTAATCAATTCACAACAATCGCTCCAGGGCAGTCGAGTTTTCCTTTGTTTTCAAAGTACCAAATTTGTAATCAATTCACAACGGGCAATCTGTTAAAACCCAGTCGAAGTCAGTTTTCAAAGTACCAAATTTGTAATCAATTCACAACATAGGTGCATTTTTTTTTCAGAATTTAAACGTTTTCAAAGTACCAAATTTGTAATCAATTCACAACCACTTATCGTTAATCCAGCCTCTAATGCAAGTTTTCAAAGTACCAAATTTGTAATCAATTCACAACGTACATTCTAAACAAATACAAGCATAGCAAACCTACGCCTAAAGCAGCAATGCCAAATAAGTGAGGGGCAAGCTCTAAAAACTAAAAACAATTCTTCCCTAATTTCGTATATTGCTGAGCTTACAAATTACACTTTAGAGCTTATTGAATATATTAAATTAAAAAAAATGAAACTACTCCTCTTAACAATATTTCTGATGGTCTTTGGCAATTCATTATCTTCCTCAGAGCCTCTTTGTGCCTACCGCTCCGAGGGTCTTTGGTATTTCATCGATACTCAAGGCAAATCTTATATTGAGCCAATAGAACTTTACTCCCTGAGCGGTTACAGCGAAGAGATTTTTAGAGTCAGGAAACTTGAAGATGGCAAAGTAGTCTGGGCATTCTTAGACAAAAATGCCAAAGAAATGTTCCGCCCAGATTGTGATGAGCTGATGGATTTTAGGTGGGGAATGGCAATGACAATAGACCAATACCCTGGCGAGGAGTTCGACAGAAGATATGGCTTTGTAAACACAAAAGGCGAACAAGTCGTCCCAATAAAATATCTTGATGTGACCTCGTTTTCCGAAGGACTAGCCTTCATCACCGATTATAAAGAACATGGCTACATTGACACAAGTGGCAGTATGGTCATTGAGTTACCAGAGAAAATTGTTGGGTATAATTTCCAAGAAGGCTGGGCTCCGGTCTCAAATGCTGAATACAGAGTCGGCTATATCGACACGAGTGGGCAAATGGTAATTCCATTCATTTATGACGAACCCGGTCTTTTTTCTGAAGGGAAAGTAAAGGTTACAAAAAATGGTAAAACTGGATTAATGGACAAAAAACAAAATATAATTTTAGAGACGAAATATTTTGAGGTAAGCGAATTTTCCGAAGGCAGAGCCTTTGCTGCCATTCCAGGGGCAGAGCTTAGCTTTCGCTGGGCATTACTAGATGAGAATGGGAATATCTTAACTGAGCATAAGTTTAGTGTTGCCAAAAAATTCTCCGAAGGGCTTTCTTGCGTTCGTGATGATGTTTCTTGGCATTTTATAGATAAGTCTGGCAATAAAGTTATTGAAAATCTAGTGTCTGCGGGTAGTTTTTCTGGAGGTCTCGCTTGGGCAATCAGAAGAAATGAAGACGGGGGTGCCACCGCTGGTTTTATTAATAAGAAAGGCGATTTTGTGATAGAACTTGACAACTTTACCGAAGTATTTGACTTGCGTACAAACAAAAGAGTTTACACTACTTACGTGGACAAATAGATTGCTTTTTTAATTACCTAATATGTGATTTTGTAATATGTTTTAAAATTCATTATTTTTGCATGAAAGAAATGTGAGTAATGCCAATTTATTAGAATCATTAGCCTTTTCAGAAGGTACATTGTGAACACACTAGTGTGTTGCACACTTGGTGTGTTGCACACTAGTGTGTTGGGGGGCGTTCTGGATTCGACAGGACTCCAAGGATTGATGGTTGCATGCAGTGCTCTTTGGCTTGGTGACGCACTTTAATAAAAACCTTGCTAGCATAATAAATGCTGAAAATGAATACGCACTAGTAGCGTAAAGAACGCTACTCACGAAGTTGGGGGCTTGCCTTATGGTCGCCAATCAAGTGTCGCAATCAATAGGCTAGCTTTGTTTGGGTTACATCATACTAAAGCGAAAACAAATGTAACTGGTTCATGCTCGCTTGTCGTGCGGCTAAAGTATGGATGAGAAAAAGAAAAGCGACTAAGCATGTAGTGGCTACTTTCCAACGTGTTTTGGACGCGGGTTCGACTCCCGCCGCCTCCACATATAAAACTCTAACTTTTATATTTATAACAGCTTAGAGTTTTTTTTATTTTTTATTAAGGATTGACTAGTTAGAATAATATTTTTGAATTACATCAACCCCAACTCCAGCTTTGCTTCTTCGCTCATTAGGCTCATTTCCCAAGGTGGTTCGAATGTGATGATTGCTTTTACTTTCTCCACGCCATCTATTTCTTTTACTTTTTCTTCCACCCTAAGAGGAATGCCAGCAGCTTCTGGGCAATTTGGTGCGGTGAGCGTCATTAACACCACAACTTCATTTTTTTCGGTAATCCCAATATCATAAATTAATCCCAGCTCATAAATATTTACTGGGATTTCTGGATCATAAATTTCTTTTATTTTGTCGTAGACTTTCGTCTGAAGACCTTTGTTGTCCACATCTTTGGTATCCAAAAACTCTTCATTGGCAGCACGACTATTTTCTGGATTAACATCTTCGCTACTTTCTGCATACCCAGCTTCTTTTGCTTCTTGAGCTAATTTCGCCAAAGAGCGTCTTTCCTCTGGGCTTTTCTGTCTTTGTTCTTTGACCACGTCTTCGAATGATTTTTTATTTTCTGTATTTTTATTCATTTATTTTAGCATTTCGTTAATTCTTGAAAGTGCAGATATAAAAATATCTACTTCATCTTTTGTGTTATAAAAACAAATACTGGCACGAGCCATCCCCGGCACACAGAACTTTTCCATTAACGGTTGGGCACAATGATGCCCAGTGCGGATTGCAATTCCCTTTGCATCCAGAAAAGCACCCACATCGCTTGGGTGTGCATTGCCGAGTTTAAAAGGCAAAACACCTGCTCTGTTTTCATGTTTACAATAAAGCTCAAGCCCGTTAATCTCTAGTGCCTTGGCATATAAATAGTCCAGTAGACCCATTTCATAGGCCGCCATGTTTTCCAGACCAATACTATTTATATAATCAATGGCAGAAGCAAGCCCAATTGCTCCGGCAATATTTGGCGTCCCCGCCTCGAATTTAAATGGCAGTTGGTTGAAAGTGGAGCCTTGGAGTGTGACAT
This sequence comes from Bacteroidota bacterium, assembly GCA_024280675.1. Taxonomy (GTDB): domain Bacteria; phylum Bacteroidota; class Ignavibacteria; order Kapaibacteriales; family UBA2268; genus JAJRPT01. Next base: position 11,662 of record JAJRPT010000164.1, on the reverse strand, counting down.
TTTTAATCATCTCTCCCCCGCCCATAAAAGGTGGCATCTCGTCCAAGAGTTCATATTTGCCATAAAGCACACCAATCCCAGTCGGAGCATACATCTTATGACCAGAAAATGCAAGAAAATCTACATCAAGTTCTTTAACATCGATTGGGATGTGAGCCACAGCTTGGGCTGAATCGAGTAAGATTTTTGCACCAACTGAATGTGCTTTCCCAATTATTTCTCTCACTGGATTGATTGTCCCAAGGGCATTTGAAACGTAGGTCAAAGAGACTAATTTTGTTCTTTTATTCAATAATCTTTCATATTCTTCCATATCAAGCGAGCCATCGCTTTTCACCGAAATATATTTTAGTGTGGCACCCCTTCGACTTGCCAGCATTTGCCAAGGAATAATATTGGAGTGGTGTTCCATTTCCGAAAGTATAATCTCATCTCCTTTGCCAATGAACGAGTCCCCAAAAGTGCGGGCAACAAGATTAATTGCCTCCGATGTTCCACGGACGAAAACAATTTCCTCTGGGCGGGTGGCACCAATATATTTTGCGATTTTCTCTCTTGCACCCTCATACTCAGAGGTAGCTTTTTCTGCCAGATGATGAGCTGCACGGTGGATATTAGAATTGGTATTCGAATAATAATCCACCAAAGAATCAATCACTTGTTGTGGCTTTTGAGTAGTTGCTGCATTGTCAAAGTAGATTAAATCTTTACCAGATATTTTAGTTTTCAGAATTGGGAAATCTTCTCTAAACCTCATCACATCAAAATTATTTTCACTCTGTATATTATTCATATTTAAATATTTAACCTCTTTTTAATAATTTTAGTCAAATATTCTTTTATTTGTTCGATGTCAATTTTCTCAATCGTCTCATAACAGAAAGTAAACATTAGCAGGCTGCGAGCTTTTGCCAGAGGAATTCCACGCTGCCGCATATAAAAGAGTGCATCTTGGTCAATCACCCCAGTCGTCGCACCGTGCGAGCATTTGACATCATCGGCATAAATCTCCAGCTCAGGCTTGGTATTTATTTGAGCTTTATCGGAGAGTACAATATTCCTGTTTTGTTGAGTAGCATTTGTTTTCTGTGCATCTTTTTTCACAAGAACCCTGCCATTGAAAATCCCTTTTGCCCTATCATCTATTATTCCTTTATAGAATTCATTGGAGGTGGAATTGGGAACTTCATGGGCAACAAATGTGTGATTATCAACGAGTGAATTTTGGTCAGCCAGATACAGTCCGTACAAATTAGCCAGCGATTGCTCTCCAATTAATCTGCAACTTAGCTCGTTACGAATAAATTTCCCGCCGAGTGAAAAGGTAAAGTCACTGAATATCGAATTTTTTGCAAGTTGAGATCTTGTGGTGTTGAAAATATGAGACAGGTCTTGGTCGTCATTTTGCAAATTATAATATGTTAGATTTGCACTATTATCCAAATTTATTTCACTCGAAGTATTAAAAATGGATTCAAAAGCCCCAATCGAATAATATGAATTAATAATCTTCACATTTGAACACTCTCCGGCAACAATCAAATTCCTATGATTGATAATCACAGGAGAGTCTTTGCAATTTGCAATATTTAAGATATGAATCGTTTTTTCGGCTTTATAGTTCCCACCTAATTCTACAAACAATCCATCGGAAAACAAAGCTCTATTTAAATTTTCAAAACGGTGACCACCTTCTGTCATCTTTCCAAAATTTTCTTTAAACCTGCGATGATTATCTTTTTTAAGTTTGGAAAATGGGATTATTTTCAAGTTTTCATTTGATTCAAACTGTGACAGATCTTCTGAGAATTTACCATTGACAAGCACCACAAGATGAACATCCAAATCAGAAATAATAATTCCAGAAATTAATTCTGAGTTAATTTTAGAGCCGTTGCCACTGGAGAAATTAATCTTATTCAAAAATCCAATATTAGTATATTTCCAATCCTCATCACGTCGAGTTGGCAATCCTTTTTGTTTGAAATCTTCTAAATAGGCTAGTCTTTCTGGTTTTGACTCAATGGGAAAATCCACAACTGAGTCCCATTCCTTCTCAATATTTGTTAAGAACTTTGACATTAAGCCACGACCTCATCATTTGTTTCTCCAAGCCAGTCATAACCCCGCTCTTCAAGCTCAAGGGCTAGCTCGCTTCCCCCAGATTTAATTATTTTCCCGCCCGAAAGAACGTGTACAAAATCTGGTACAATATATTCTAGTAGTCGCTGATAATGGGTGATGATGATAAATGATTTTTTGCCATCTTTGATTTTATTCACTCCATTTGCCACAATTCTGAGTGCGTCGATATCCAGCCCTGAATCCGTCTCGTCCATTATGATAAACTCTGGGTCGAGCATTGCCATCTGAAAAACTTCATTCCTCTTTTTCTCACCACCTGAGAATCCATCATTTACCGATCTCTTCAAAAAACTTTTATCCATCTCGACAAACTTTGCTTTTTCCTTCATCAGCTTTAGAAACTCACCCGCCTTAAGTGGCTCAAGCCCTTTTGCTTTGCGAATATCATTGACCGATTGCTTCATAAAATTTGCGTTTGATACACCAGGAATTTCCACAGGATATTGGAATGCTAGAAAAATTCCTTTTTGAGCTCTTTGTTCTGGTTCTAGTTCCAAAACATCTTGCCCATCAAGCAAAATACTCCCGCTCGTCACTTCATAATCTGGATGCCCAGCAATGAGTGAGGCAAGTGTGGATTTTCCAGAACCATTGGGTCCCATGATTGCGTGAATTTCACCGTCATTAATCTCCAAATCAACCCCATTCAAAATCTCCACCCCACCCACCGAAGCATGTAAGTTTTCTATTTTAACACTTGACATTCTTTACTTTCTTTTTAATTATTAACCATTACTTCTAATCTGCGTCATTCTGGCTTGTCCAGAATCTAATTTAATTTAGCAAGAATCCTATTTTCTGTTCATTGTATAAACTAATCTTTTCCTCAGCCCATTTTGAACTTCCAACCAAGCCTCAGTCTCGCCCGCCTCTTCCCAAAGCTGCTTGAGTTCTGACTCCTCGCATATTTTATCAACACACATTCTTGCATTTTCAATCACATCGTCACTCAAAACTAATTTGTTGTTCTCATTCAACCAATCGGCAACATCTTCGGGAAAATCCGTAGATTTATTCCCCAATAAAAAAGCTAAGGATTCGCAAGCAACGAGCGAGTACGTACAAACATGTGCTTCTAAATACTGACCTTCTTCTAAGTTTGCAAAGTTCTCCAAGACAAGCCGCAGATGGAAAATTCCTTTTTCAAACAAATCATCTGAAAAGTCATAAGCGTCATCTGATTCAAAATTATTTATTCCCCAAGCATCCATTTTTTTCTCTTTTAACTCTCATTTTCTTGATTCCAGACAAACTGGAATGATAAATTAAAATACCACAATGTGACTATCCCACCGATCCTTCCAGACTGAGTGCCAATAATTTCTGTGCTTCGACTGCAAATTCCATAGGCATTTGACGCAATACTTCTTTTGCAAACCCGTTGATAATCAACGCCACGGCATCTTCTTCTGACATCCCTCTTTGCTTGCAATAAAACAAAATATCTTCGGAAACCTTCGACGTGGTCGCCTCATGCTCAACTATCCCCGAAGAGTTGTTCACCTCAATATAAGGATAGGTATGAGCCCCGCACTTAGACCCCAAGAGCAAAGAATCACACTGGGTATAATTGCGAGCATTCTTGGCTTTTTTGTTAATATGAACAAGTCCACGATATGAATTATTAGATTCCCCAGCAGAAATTCCTTTGGAAATAATTTTTGATTTTGTATTCCGTCCCAGGTGAATCATTTTCGAGCCAGTATCGGCTTGTTGGAAATTGTTAGTCACAGCAACCGAATAGAATTCTCCAACGGAATAATCACCTTTGAGTATACAGCTTGGGTATTTCCAAGTTATTGCCGAGCCGGTCTCGACTTGAGTCCAAGATATTTTTGAGCCCGAACCCTCACAAATACCTCTTTTTGTCACAAAATTAAATATTCCACCTTTGCCATCTTTACTCCCAGGATACCAATTCTGAACCGTTGAGTATTTCACATCAGCATTTTTATGTGCAATGATTTCCACAACGGCGGCATGAAGCTGATTTTCATCTCTCATCGGAGCCGTGCATCCTTCCAAATAGGAAACATAAGAGTCATCATCTGCAATAATCAAAGTACGCTCAAACTGCCCAGTCATTGCCGCATTTATCCGGAAATAAGTAGAGAGTTCCATCGGGCAACGCACACCCTTTGGGATATAACAAAACGATCCATCAGAAAATACGGCAGAGTTCAGAGCAGTGAAGAAATTATCTGTAACGGGAACAACAGAACCCAAATATTGTTTAACCAGTTCTGGATGTTCCTTGACCGCATCGGAAAGCGAGCAGAAAATAATTCCCTTTTCGGCCAACGTTTCTTTGAACGTTGTTCCGAGCGAGACCGAGTCTATTACCACATCTACGGCAACTCCAGTTAGTCTTTTTTGCTCTCCAACAGATATTCCAAGTTTTTTGAAAGTATCCAAAAGCTCTGGGTCTACTTCATCTAGGCTTTTTGGTTTCTCACCTTCTTGTTTGGGTGCAGCGTAATAATAGGCATCGTTATAATCAATTTTGGGAATCTTCAGTTTTGCCCAATTGGGTTCTTTCATCTCCAGCCATAAACTATAAGCCTCCAGCCTCCAATCGAGCAACCATCTTGGTTCATCATTTTTGTTTGAAATAAAACGCACAATGTCGGCAGAAAGTCCTTTTGGTGCAAACTCTTGTTCAATTTCGGTCACAAAGCCGTATTCATATTCTTTGGAGCCTAAATCCTCCAGTATTTCTTGTTCTTGTTTCATATTAAATATAAGGTCAACCTTTCAGCCTAAACTAATCTGCACTTTGTTGCCCAAGAGGAAGTCAGTTAGTTTCATTTCATTAAATATATCATTAATTTTATGTTGGATAACGTGCATTGGGCTACGAATAGAGCAGAACTCTTCTCTTTGGCATGTCTCAGAATTGAAGCACTCAACTATGTCTGGATGATGCTCAAGTGCTTGGATTATTTGCATGAGCGAAATATTATCGGGCGAATCGGCAAGTGCATATCCTCCTTTCATTCCTTGAATTGTATTTACCAAATCATTTTTCTTGAGAGCTTGCAAGGTCTTAGAAAGAAACTCAAATGAAATATCAAGTTGCTCAGCTATCTCCTTGGCAGTAATCAGCTTATCATTATTTTCTGCGAGATATTGCAGAGCAAAAATCCCGTATTCAATCTTCTTCGACAACCTTAACATAGAACCACTTTCACCAATTATTTAATTATACTTTTCCTAGACCTTGCAAATATACGACTATTTCACTCTTTATTGAAATAAAAGTAAAGAAAAAATTATTATTATTCCAAAATCATAGATTAAGAATGTAAATCGCAATATTATAATAGATAAGTATTCCCGTCACGTCGATGAGCGTGGCTATGAGTGGGCTGGAAATGACTGCTGGGTCGAGTTTTAATTTTGCCAGTATAATTGGAAGAACCGCGCCTATGAGATTTGCCCAAACAACAAGAACCAGCATTGTAAGAGAAATAACTAATGCCAAATCTAGCTTATCTTGCCCCTCGAACATTCCTCTTAAATATGTAACAAGCCCAAAAATTACTCCAAGCGAAAGCCCAACACTTAGTTCTTTTCTGAGAATCTTAGGCAAATCTTTTGTACGAACCTCCCCCACTGCAAGCCCACGAATGATAAGGGTTGCCGACTGAGTCCCAGAATTCCCAGCCGTACCAATGAGCAAGGGAATAAAGGAAGCCAGGGCCACGACTGCAAGCGTCACATCACTATAAAAATCAATAACACCTGCTGTCAAGAAATTCACAAGAACAAGTGCCAAAAGCCAAGGAAATCTTTTCATTATCATCTTTGGAACCGAGGCACTGAGATAGGCTTGATCAACGGGATTGACCCCGCCCAACTTTTGAAAATCCTCTGTAACTTCTTCGGCATGCACATCCATCACATCATCGAATGTAACAATTCCCAGCAACTTCCCTTGGGAATCCACCACCGGCAGAGCCATCACATCGTATTTGTCCATATACCGGACGGCTTCCTCTTGGTCATGTGAGGCTGGAATTGAGACAACATTATAGTCCATCAAGCTGGAAATCTTTTCTTTCTCATCTGCAAGAATTAAATTTCTTAACATTATATCGTCAATCAATTTTCCTTTTTCATCCCGAACATAAATTCTATAAAGAGTCTCGGAATCTTTCCCATATTTTCGAATGTGAGAAAGAGTTTGAGCAACAGTCCAATCTTCTTTTACCGAAATAAAGTCAGGAGTCATAAGCCTTCCGACCGAATCTTCGGGATAACCCAGCAAAAGTCTGGCTTCCTTCAAATCCGATGGAGACAGCATACTGAGTAGCTTACGAGTAACTTCGGCTGGCAGTTCCTCCAGAAGAGCTGTTCTGTCATCGGGTGAGAGATCTTCGAGCAGCTCTCTGGTTTCAGCATCAGTTAAGCTCTCGAGCAAAGATTCGGAATCATCTTGGTCGAATTCAGCAAAAACATCTGCAGCAAAATCCCTTGGCAATACTCTGTAGAGAAGCACTCTGTCTTGCCTGTCAATGCTAAGCAATAAATCAGCAACTTCGGCCGAATGCCAAGAGGAGAGTCCATCTTTTAACTCGCCCCAAGCCCGCTTGGCAATCAACTCTTCAATTTCTGGTTTTAATAAATCTGTTAGCATAGATTCTTTTCTATTAGGAAATTCCAATTCTGACTTATGGCAATTTAAGCTATATTAAATATATTTTTCAAATAGATTATCAAAAGCAATTTCACTAATTTGCCCTTTGTGAAAAACATTCTTGTCAATAAAACAATTCTTCTGGGCGTAAGCGGGTCAATCTCTGCCTACAAATTACCTTTTTTAGTCCGCCTTCTTAAAAAAGAAGGTGCAGATGTTTATTGCATTATGACCGAATCTGCCAAAAGGTTCGTAACACCAGATGTGCTGGCAAATCTCAGTGGGAATCATGTCATCTCAGATATGTTTGACCGCAGTTATTCCTCAGACGGTGCCTGGCATGTGAGTCTTGCCCACAAGTGTGATGCCATGATTATTGCTCCATGTTCGGCTTCTTCTTTGGGCAAGCTGGCAAATGGAATATGCGACACCGCACTCATTGTTTTGGCAACTTCTCTGCCCACAGCAACTCCACTAATTATCGCACCTGCAATGGATTACACAATGTGGGAAAATCCTGCAACTGTGAAAAATATTACCACATTAAAATCTTATAACTATCACATTATTGAACCTGAACAGGGGGAATTGTCTTCTGGATTAACTGGAACGGGGCGACTTCCCGAGCCAGAGAATTTACTAGAAAGTTTAATCAACATCCTTTCTGGTCAAAAGATTGTTAGTCCAAAAAGTGTACAAGAAAAAATCTCCCAAATTGACGATGAGCTGAAATTCAGTGATGATGCAAAAGTAGATTTCGATGCAGAGCTTGAGTTTGATAAATTAAAAGCCGAATCAGAGTTGTCACCTCTTTTTGGAAAAAACATTTTAATTACAGCCGGTCCAACGATTGAAAAAATTGACGATGTTCGCTTTATCTCAAACTTTTCTAGTGGGAAGATGGGATATGCGATTGCTTCTTTGGCCCAGAGGGTGGGCGGTAATGTGACCCTCATTTCTGGGAAAGTTCACTTAGAGTCACCTAGTGGAGTCAATACAATCCTCACCCAATCGGCAAAGCAAATGTATGACGAAGTAATCAAAATTGCAGACAAGCAAGATATTTTCATTATGACGGCTGCGGTCTCAGATTTTCGTCCCGAAGAAATTTATTCTGGGAAAATTAAAAAAGAAAGTTCAGCAGATAAAGCAATAATAAATTTAGTAAAAAACCCTGACATTCTTCGTGCTGTTGGAGAAAATAAGAAAGCTGGTCAAATTGTTTGTGGTTTTGCCCTCGAATCAGAAAATGGAGTAGACAATGCCATCAAAAAATTAGAATCAAAGAATTGTGATTTGATAGTGTTGAATATGGCAAATCAGAAAGACTCTGGTTTTTCTGGAGACAAAAACACAATCACAATTATTAATAAAAATAGAGAATCAACTTCTTTTGAGCCAGCGACAAAACAGAAATGTGCCCTCGAAATCCTGAAAACTATTTCTTTGCTAATTTGAGTTGTTTATCCTAGCTGCCGCATCCCGCCCACTTATTGCCGCCGATTCAATAGTGGCTGGCAGTCCAGTCCAAGTCCAATCGCCCGCCAAGAGCAAATTGTTATTCTCTTCAAGGTTTATTCTTTGAATATTTTTTCTAATTTCATCTGTTCTTGGAGTTTGAGATATTGTTGCATGTTTTTGGCGAATCACTTTATAATGCAATAACTTAGCATTTTTTGCCTTTGCAATATTTCTTTGAATATCCTCAAGACATAAATTTGCCAAATCTCCAGACGGCATTTTCATAAGCACATCACCAGCAGAAATTGTAGCACTAATAAATTCTGGATATTCTTTTGTATTTGCACTTTTTACTCTATTATTTCTTTTAGAGAATATCCACTGAGTCTGAGTGTTCAAAAGCCCCAGCATTTTTTCCTCTAAGAATATTTTGTCCAACCACAAGTAAACAGAGATGATTGGAGAAAAGTCTAGTTCATTTAATAATTTTTCTACATTTGTTTTTACTTCTGCTTCTACTTTTACATTTTGTAACAACTTGCTTGTTCTGTCTGGGGGAAGAGTAGTGATAATAAAATCTGCATAAATCTCCTCTGCTTTTGCAGTCCTGATTCCAACACATTTCCCGTCTTCGAAGATCAAGGATTTAACCGTAGTATTCAATAATATTTCAACCCTTTGATTATCTTTTGTGTTTTCTTTTGTCCAATTTTCTAGTGGAGAAAACAAGTTATTTAACCCACATTTTGGTATAATCATATTTGAATTAAAGTCATTACCCAAAAAGACTTGCTTAATAACTTCTGCAAATAATTCAGCGGAGGCCATAGCCGCTTTTGTATTCAGTGTCGCAAGGATTACCGGTTCCCATAGAATTTCTACAACTCGTTCGTTTTGATCTTCTGCACCGAAAAGTTCTCCACAAGTTTTCCCCGCATATTTTAAGATTCCAAGTCTTAGCTTTGCAATCATTTTCATTGCCAAAAGCTTATCCAACAGACTAAGTTCTTCCAAAAACAATATTGCTCCGAGCGTTCCAATTTGCCCTTTTACTTTCTTTTCCAAACATATTTCTTTTCCGTCCCTCAAAGACGGAACCCTCAGCTTATCTTGGATATCGAGTGAACTCATCAACCCCAAATCATCAATAAAGCTAAGAAAAACATGATAGGCACCCATTATCAGATGCTGTCCATTATCGACCTGGTCGCCGGTCACTCTGTCATTTCTCGAGTTCATCCTCCCCCCAGGCGAACTTGCCGATTCGCACAATACCACATCAAAACCCTTTTTCACACACTCACACAAAGCCACGCATCCCGCAACTCCTCCGCCCACAATTAAAATCTTTTTATTTTCTTCTTTGCTCATATAAAATTTATTTGATAATTTTGTTCTTCTTATATTTTCCAAGAAACAAATCGCTTTTTCACTTTAGGCAAATTAACATTTCTTGAGCAAATAAAAATTTAGATAAGCAAGAAGGTGTAGTTTTCTTCTTTTGACTGGGACTCCTACTAGTTCTTGGCGATCGATGAAAAAGAAAATGTTTATTTATTTTATAAAAGAATGCGGATGTGGCGGAATTGGTAGACGCGCTAGATTTAGGATCTAGTAAGGGGAACCTTGTGAGAGTTCGAGTCTCTCCGTCCGTACTAAAAAATAATATTGACAAATGCCCCCTTTGATGAATGCAAGTTGTTTTTCTTGTTTTTCATAATAAATAGGCGGGTGTTTTGTTATTTTCACCTTTTCTATCGACAAACTAAGAGCCAGCAAATTGGAAAGAAAAATACTAAAGACCGAAGGTGGAGTCCAAGATTTAGAGATAACACTATTGGATGAAGAATTTAATTCATACTACAAGCAAGCATATAACGAAGTAAAGAATAAACTTCAGCTCCATGGTTTTCGCAAGGGTAAAATTCCTTTTCATATCGCAAAGAAACATTTTGGTCAGGCCATCGAAACCGATGCTTTGGAGCTTGCCTCTAGAATCGAATTCCAAAAGATTGTGGAAGAAGACAAAATCAGCATAGTTGGACAGCCATCAATCACAAATATTGACAAGTCTGATGGCGAAGTAAAGCTCACCATATCTTATGAAATATACCCTGAGTTTACGCTCAGTGAATACAAAGGAATCTTAATCGAAGAGCCAGTCCACGCCATCACCGATGAGGATGTTGAAGCAGAAATTCAAAAAATATTGGAAGCAAATGCTACATTCGAAGATGCAGAGTGTATCGATGATGAGAACTTTGTAGTTGGTGTATCATTTACAAGAGTAGACCCAAAGACAAAAGATGTTTTGGAAGATCACGAAACAATAGAAGAAAACCTATACCTCAAGGACGAAAGGGCTGACAAAGACTTAATCGACGCACTCCTTGGTCATAAAATTGGTGAGAAAGTCTACCTAGAACAAGCCAGCATTCAAGCCGAAGAAGACAAAGAAGATGACCAGGAAATCTTTGCCTATGAAATCCAAATCAATGACGTACAAAAACTTATCCCCAAAGAGCTTTCAGACGATTTTGTCAAAGAGCATTCTAAAGAAGCGTTTGAGACTGTAGATGATTTCCGAAATGATATTGAATTTTCCCTACAAGAGAAGTGGGACAGAGAATCCCGCATTGCTATGGAAAAACAAGTTGTGTCAAAGCTCGTCGATGAAAATAATTTCAATGTCCCAGACGCTTTCATTCAGAACGCAATTGATTTGATGCTCAGAAATTACCAGCATCAATTCTCGCAAATGCCTGGTTCAGACCAATTACTTGAAGACCCAACAATCAGAGAGAAGATGCACCCCTCAGCTTTACGCAATGTGAAATGGGAGATGATTCGTGGTAAAATTATTGAAGCAGAAGGAATTGAAGTCGAAGATTTTGATATTGAGCAACTGGCAAACACCGAAGCCACAAGAACTGGAAATGACGCTCAGAAACTAATTGAAATGTTTCGTAAGAATGATAATGTGAAACAACAAATCCTTGCCACCAAAGTCCTCGATTATATTCTCGATTTTGCGATTACAAACGAAGTTCCTTTTGATGATTTAGAAGACTTAGATTCAACATAATTCCAGAGTCGTTCCATCTACATAATTAATCTCAGTCCGTGATTTAGTTACATACAAATCCTGAGAGCGGGCTAATGTGCCTACATCCTAAAAATACCAAAGCCCCCCTCTTCTTTTGGTGCATTAAGAGATGCCGAAATCCCAAGAGCCAAGACAATGCGTGTGTCGAGAGGATCGATCACTCCATCATCCCAAATGCGTGCGGTTGAATAATAGGGCGAGGCTTGCTCCTCGTATTTATCTAAAATAGGTTGGCGAATTTCTTGTTTTTCATCATCGGTGAGTCTTTTGCCTTCTTTTTCAAGTTGGCGAATTTTCACGTCGGTCAGAAC
>JAJRPT010000163.1 GCA_024280675.1 Bacteroidota bacterium | reverse complement strand
CATCAAATATGGCACAGCTTGACCACGGTCAAAATTGGTGACATGGTACTTTTCAATTATCCATTCCATTATGTTGTAAATGATATATTGATGGTTGTGTTTTTCTTTTTGGTTGGTCTGGAAATCAAACGTGAGCTGATAATTGGTGAGTTGTCATCGATACGCAAAGCTATGCTTCCGATAATGGGTGCTATTGGCGGTGTTGTTGTCCCTGTCCTTATTTACGTATTACTCAACTGGGGCGACCCTGTTGCGATGAAAGGATGGGCAATTCCTATGGCAACAGATATTGCCTTCTCCCTCGGGATATTGGCACTTGTGGGAGCCAGGGTTCCGATTGGAGTGAAGGTCTTCCTTGCCGCCCTTGCCATCGTTGATGATCTGATGGCAATTCTTGTTATCGCAATAGCTTACACCGAGGAAATCAGCTTTGTAGCACTCGGCTGGGGTGCATTCTTTACGCTAATGATGTATGCTTGCAATAGACTAAAGGTAAACAATTCATGGATATACTTATTCTTTGGAATTGGGCTTTGGTATGCTTTTTTGCTCTCAGGTGTTCATGCTACAATCGCTGGGGTGATTGCTGCATTTACCATCCCATCTAGCTCGCTGCTCGACAAACAAAGTTTTTTCAGAAGAACAGACAATATTTGGGAACAGTTCAAATCCTTAGTCAAAAAGAACGATTCGGCCACAATGGACGAACACGAAGAAGATGCTATCGTTTCAATGGGTAAAAATCTAAGCAAAGCACAATCTCCGCTAATCCGCATGGAGCATGGGCTGAATCCTTATGTTGCCTTTATTATTATGCCAATTTTTGCTCTTGCCAATGCGGGAATTTATTTTGGGGATGTGTCCGCAGATGTTGCCACCTCGATGGTGACTTGGGGAATTATTCTAGGATTATTCTTTGGCAAGATAATTGGAATCTCAGCCGCCGTCTGGTTGTCACTCAAATTTAATATTGCAGGACTGCCGAGTGGTACCACATTCAAACACATGTTCGCCGTCTCTATTCTTTGTGCGGTTGGGTTTACTATGGCATTATTTGTATCTGGTCTTTCTTTTGAATCTGGGACACCTGAGGAGAATTTCTCCAAAATTGGAATTATTGCAGCATCGGTAATTGCGGCATTCCTTGGCTTCTTTGTTCTCTCCAGTGCAGTTAAAAATCAACCAACAGAGGAGAAAGGGTAAATTTGAAAATAGATCTTTCTAAATTTAAACATATTATCACAGGTGATGTCCGGTTTGAAGAAGTGGATTCTTTTGGTATTGTTCATAATATCAAATATCTTTATTGGTTAGAACACGCCAGAACCCAATACTTTTTTGAGATTGGACTTCCCAAGAACAAGGACTTTTTCTCTCGGCAGTTTCCACTTGTGACCGTCCACACTAAGATTGATTATTTCAATTCCTGTGAATTCACCGACGAATACAAGGTTTACACACGTGTTTCTCAGATAAGGAACTCGAGCATAAAGTTTGAGAACGTCGTCACATTGAAAGCTGGTCGCATAGTCGCACATGCTGGTGGAGTGCTTGTCTACATGGACGCAAAGACCAAGAAGGTCGAGCGTTTGCCAGAAGTCTTGCGCGACCTTCTTCAGAATTACGAAGGGGATAATATCAAAATCATAAATGAGTGAACACAGCCCTTGCGGTAATCTCTAAAAACAAGCAGTCACATACCATCACAGGCGGGTATCTATCTGAGCGGTTTCCGCTTTCTGAGATTACATTACATAAAAATAGCAGATTTCAACTTATTGATTTAGCCACTGATTTATTTTTTATATTGTTGGAGATTCAAGAAGCCTGAGTAGTTTCTTTTCTGTATCTATCATGGCAAGCGAGCCTATTGGAAGAGTTATTTTATTTTTGATATGACCAAATGGCATGCCGATTAGCACTGGCTTGCCCAAAGGTTTGATAACTTGGTCGATAACTTCGCTGAGTGTAAATGATTTGTTTGGATAGAATGGAACCCTCTGGTTTAATTTCTTAAAAGTTCCAAAGATAAAACCATTGCATTCGTCTAGCTTCCCAGATAATTTCAGTTGAGTAAGCATTCTATCAATCTTATAAGGATGCTCACCCGTGTCTTCGAGAAATAATATTGAATCCCTAGTATCAATCTCAAAAGGAGTGCCAATGGTGGAAGCTATCATTTTTAGATTTCCGCCAACAAGTCTTCCTTGGCATGTGCCTTCATTGAGTGAGCTAGCCCTTTGATAAGAAATTTCAAATGGTTGTTCGGTATTGAAAATAACATCTTGCAGGCTTTTTTTGGTAAAATTACTGAAGGATGAAGAGGCAACAGGTCCGTGAAATGAAACAATGCCAGTAATTTTGGAAATCGAATTCAAAAGTGCAGTAATATCACTAAACCCTATAATTATTTTTGGGTTCTTTTTAATCACTTCAAAATCAAGTTTGTCTAATATTCGCATAACACCGTACCCGCCACGTCCGCAGAGAATACAATTAATGTCTTCACGCTCAATGTAGCTCATAAATTCTTCGGCTCTTTCTTGCTCAGATGCAGAGAAATATCGCCATTTTAGTTTGTGGTTTTTTATTGTCTGACCAACTTCAACTTTGCAACCCATTTTCTTGAAAAAACGAACTGCATGGCGAATGTCATACTCAGAAGTGGGGCTAGCAGGAGCTGTGATAGCAATGCGTGCACCGGGAAAGAGCTTGGCAGGGAATATTTTCTCAATCTTTGAGTAATCGGAATCAAGAGTTTGTTGAGCCAATGCTTGGGGGCCAAACACTTCATTAGCTTTTGCAATTTTTCCAAGTCCAGTGGCACTTGCAAGTCCAAGACTTGTTAGTCCAAGACTTGCTATTCCAAGAGTAGATGCGGTCAAAAATTTTCTTCGAGATGTCATTGATATTTCTGTTAAATTCAGAGCTTTTTATAATTACAGCTCAAAAATAATGCCAATGACGAAAGTTGTGTGTTCTTCTTTTTATGCTTTGGATTTGGACTTGATAAACTAATTGCCAAATCCAGATTTTTAATATACGTAATTAAGCATTAACTTGCATAAAAATATTATTACAAGTGTCCAAATGTGATAATGAGTAATACAGGAAAGGTGCAGGAGTGGTTGAACTGGCACGCCTGGAAAGCGTGTGTAGGGGTAACTCTACCGAGGGTTCGAATCCCTCTCTTTCCGCAATAGAAAAAGTATAGTCCTTATAATTCAATGAGTTATGAGGACTTGTTATTTAGAACATACGTTTTACATACAAATGCCCTGCTTTTCAGCCCTGCTTTTTATTATTGATTTGAACTTTTCAGTAAAGTTTTAGATAAGTTTTAGTAAAAAAAAGAATGTAAGTGTAAACTGTAAATCTTACACTAAACTGATTACACTGTTACACTAATTTACAAATATTCACTCAAGTTTTAATTTCTCGTCTTCTATAATGATTTCATCAAAATGATTTCTTTGGATACTTTCTCCAGTATAAAACTCATATTTTCTTTTCTCGTCTTCTAATTTACTTTCAAGATAAGTCTTAAATTCAATTATATCCTTGAATGTGAATTCACTAATGTCAATGTTTTCTAATCTTTGATAAACTTCTAACTTCTGCTTTGCTGAATACTGATGAAGCTCTACAAGGGACTGAGCCTCAATATACTCAAGAGTTGATACTTCCTTGTAGAACTCTTGATTCCATTTAATAAGCGTTGGTTTTGATACACCTATCTCCCTGCTAATCTTGTCAAATGACAAGCCCTTGGCTCTTAGCATTATAAACTCTGTTTTTTGGTCTTTGGATTTCATCGTGAACTTTCCTTTGAAAATGACAAAAATAATTCGTAAGTTCTATTCAGTTAAGCAAGGCAATAAGTTTAACTTTTTAGAACTGGTAGAATTACTTTTATCAGTTTTTTTCTATTACAAAAATCAAATATTATCAGAATTTAAAATCCACTTTTTATTATTATCTTGGATAATCAAATCATAATTTTTTAATATTTTATGAGTATTTTTCCCAGATTCAAAACTTAACCCCTCACTTGCAGCATAATTATTACAAAATTCTTTATATCCAATCCCAGAACCATTGAAATAAGAATTGGCAATATTTTTATATTTTTCTTTCTTGGCTTCTTCCCTGTCTGTGTTGATTGATAAGTGATTTTTTTCCCAGTCAAATCTTGGATTAACAAAATGCAAATGCCCTTTATCAACTAAATCCATCACTAAGACCTGCTCATTTTGTTCACTATTCCTTGATTTTAATTGTTTTAAATACCTGTTTTCACTTCCTTGACTACTTTTGCCGATGATACAAACATTGTCACAAAAATTGGTCAAATGCTTTGAACCCGCAATATGATTGATTGTCAGAGGAATGCTTGATGGAATTTTTGGAGTATGAGTAATAATAATGAAAGTAGTTTTATTTTCACGGTTCAGCTTCTTAAATTCTTTCATCAACTGCAAAGCCGTGTCTTGGTCTTGAGTGCTTTTCAGGGCAATAGCTGAAATATTATCCACTATCACAATATTTGCACCTTGTGAGCTGGTATCTTTTTTAATAATATCGATTGAAAAGATTCCATCATTTTCTTGGAATAAATCATCAATATTTGGACACAGGAAATTATTACTAAATGGATAATTTTTATATCTTCTCAAAAGAGATTGGTCACTCATTTCAAAATCATAGTAAAGAATTTTTGAGGGCGTGAGTTCATTTTTCTGATTTAGTGTCTGTTCACCTTTGGAAATTCCATCGGCAATTTGAAATGCTAAATTTGTTTTACCAACTCCAGTGTCCCCAGCCAATATCATCACTTCACCAAGGTGTAGAAATGTTCCAAATAGTTCTTTCATAGCTTCTTGTTTTTTGGCTTTATTTATTCTATTCATAATTTTATAATCCTTTTTTATTGCTTCTAATTTAATATCTGTTTTCACTTCAAGTCCTTGTTTATCTAGTATTTTAATTAAATCTTCATCAGTCATTGGCTTGTGTTTAATTGGGAAATTCTTCATATAGAACTCCTTCTTTAAACTCAAGTATTTCTCCAGACTGTATATTATAAATTGTAGCATTGATATTGCCATAAAAGGCACGTGAGGGGTCAGAACATTGTTTATCGGCTTTGTAGATATTGATGTAATGTTCGGCAACACCACGATAAATTCTAGGGTCTGTTATCATTCTTGGAAATGGAAAAACAATCCGAAATCTATTGTTTTGTTCTGTGTGTGAAGGTGTCGTATAAATAAACAAAGCTCCTTTTGTTTGTTCCATTGCCAAACATTCTTCAATAGTAAGTCCTTCATCAATATCGAGTGCAAAGAAATCACAGCAAAGGAAATTAGCATTTTTTCTAGTTCGCTTTCCACTCTCATTTTCATTTAATTGTGAGCAACAAAAAGCAAAGCCTTGCCCAATCGAATTAATCAATTCATCCAATATCAAAAATCTATTTTCAAATTCATTTGTGAGAACAGAATAGTTCTGATACTTTTTTAATGTCTTTGGATTTAGGTTTTTATTCAGCACTTTCTCATTAACAGAAAGCTGGTAAACTCTTTCTTTCTCATTTGGATTAGATTTTTTAGCTCTAAATAATATTTGAGGATTTCCAGAAATTGAAACAGTTTCCTTCTTTGGTAAATTCTTCTTTTTTATAGTATGTATAAACATGTGTTTATTAGAATAAGTTTGATTCTCAGAATTATATCCATATTCTTTTGCCATGTAAACAAGAGTTCCAAAAGTCATGTTTTGTAGCTTTTGCCTAAGTTTTAGTAAATGTTCATCTTTGCTTTCATCTTGAAAATGACTAAGCAGAATATCAAGAGACCTTGCTTCATCAAAAGTATTTCCAAGGGCTGAGATGATTCTAATCCAAGCAAGATAATTTAGTCTTTTGGGTAAGTAGCTGAGAAGAATCTTTGCAAATTCTGGAGTGGGTTTGTTTTCTGAATACATATCAGACCTCTCTCTTTTCTACTTTTTTGAGTGCTGCAAGAACTTCATTCCAATCATAATAGATTTTTCTTGCAATCCGATAAAAAGGCAACAAGCCCTTCTTTCTCCAGTCATTTAGTGTGACTTTTGAGCGGTGTAGCTTTTTGCAGAGTTCGGCTTCTGTGATTAGCTCCTGCTGTGGTTTGGGTGTTTCTTTTGGTGAATATTCTGATAAGCCGTTTTTAACGCTCTCATCGATTATTCCTCTTAGATCATCAATACTTAGTGTGTTGATTTGTATAGATTGTTGCATTTCTGCTCCAAATAAATTAATAAAAATTATGTTTGAATAAGAAACGTAAAGTTAGATACTGATAATGTTCCTGATAAAATCAGTGCTTATTTTTGTGAGGAATGATAGGCTTTCAATATAAAATCAAATTCTTTAATAGCTTCAATTTCTATTATCCCTTCGTTTAAAGTAATTGAATTCTTTTGATATAAACCAATATTCTTTACAATTGAATTTTCGGGAAATGGTTTAGTTGGGTTAGCATAAAATAATTTAGTTTTATAAATAAAACTTGCATTTTTATTATTTGAAACCTCTTTTACTAATTTACTTTTGCAAATTATACATACAAAATCCTTAATATCATATTGCCAAATAAAAAAAGCCCCTTCTTGTTTGAAATATTTGAGATTGTAATTAGGCTTAGTTTCTACTTTATTATTTGACGTGGATTCTGTTATTTGGTTGATAGTATTTTCAAATTTAGATTCTGCTTTTACCAAGAGAAGAGAATAAATCGCTTTATCATCTTCTAAAATTAATTCTTCTAATTTTTCTTCTTTAAAGCTCTCTTGCCAGTTAGTGCTACCAGGGGCTATAACTATTGAGAAAGGTTGTTTTTGTGGAATATCTATATTTATTTTGTCTTTTGTTATGTTGCTCAGACTTTTATATTCATACCCAGACAAATATTTTAATTGTGAATTGCATAAATCTTTTATTATTTTTTTTGTCCGTGAAATATACCTCTTCAAATATCTATATTTTGTATCAATGTCATCCATTGAGTAAATCTTATCTAATACTTCATACCCAGACAAATCTCGAATTAAATTTAGTTCATTAATAATTTTTTCATCTGATTGGTTTTCCATATCAATCCCCTATAATTTATCTAAATTGATGAAATCAGTTACTCAATACTTTTAAATAAGCATAGAATGATTGATTCCAAGTGAATTTAAACAAATGTAAGGAAAGAAAAGTATAGTTTTTCTACAAGTTATGCAAACATTAGCAAAATGTTGATAGATTGGTGTAATAGCTCCAGTGTAAGATTTACACTTTACACTTACAGGCTTTTATTCAGTTTTTTTTCTAGCTCCTCAAGTTGCTTGAAATCTTCTTGATTTGCTTTCTGTGAATCAATTTGCTTTCTTTTTTGGTTGAAATCTGCATAAATTTTGTTTACTTCGCTTTCCATCTGCTTTTTAGAAATAGAACCAGCATTTTTCAGAATCTCAAAGTCCTGAAACTCAAGTATTCTATCCACATTTGTATTCCAATATGACATTGTAATATCTTGCCTTCTCTTAATTCTAAGCTCTGCATCTTCCAAAAACAAAACTACAAGTCTATTCAAACTATCAATCTCATCTTCTTGTAGATAATTCTTTGCTATAATTATATCCTGCTTTCTGATAATATTTCCTTTCCAAGAACTTAGTCCCATATTTAAAGATTTTGCATCGGCACGACTCAATATTAATTCGCTTGCTGTTTTGCCACATACTGCAAAAAGTAGCTTATTCTGAGTTTCTGCAAAAAACATTTGGGTGGATTTGTCGCTTTTGTCATAGTCTGAGGAAAGTGCAAATAAATCTCTAACTTTCTGATAAAACCTTTTCTCGGACGCTCGCACCTCACGGATACGCTCAAGCATTTCATCAAAATAATCAGGTCTACCATCAGGGTTTTTCAAACGTTCATCGTCCACTAAAAAACCTTTGATCATGTATTCACGCAAATTCTGAGTAGCCCATTGTCTGAATTGAGTACCACGCTTGCTACGACCTCTAAAACCAATAGCAAGTATCATTTCCAAGGAGTAATGTGTGACATTATATTGCTTGCCATCAGAAGCAGTTGTTAAGTAATCCTTAATAACTGAATTTCTCTGTAACTCCTTGTCATTTATAATATTTGCGATGTGCATGCTGATATTGGATACAGAGGTGGCAAAAAGTTCTGATAGCTGATTTTGGCTGAGCCAAACATTGCTATGCTCAGCAAACAAGCCCACCGATGACTTACCATCTTCTGTTTGGTAGATTATTATATTCATCTCTTCTTTATTCACACACCCTCCACAATCGCAATCTCTTCATCGGTCAAATCATAAAGTTTGTAAACCAAAACATCTATTTCTTTCTCTAAATCTGTGGTGTCGGCTTTTGGATTTGCTTTTTTCATGTTTAATATTTTGTCTACTAATGTGATTATGGGGAGTTGGGATTCTTT
The DNA here is from genome assembly GCA_024280675.1 of Bacteroidota bacterium. Classification (GTDB taxonomy): domain Bacteria; phylum Bacteroidota; class Ignavibacteria; order Kapaibacteriales; family UBA2268; genus JAJRPT01. The sequence goes on along the minus strand of JAJRPT010000163.1, from coordinate 827 downwards.
TGATATTATTGGAAAAATTAATATTTCAAAAAATATTTTACTTAACTCTCTTGTCCCACCTAATAACTCAGGGAAATTATCCTTGAAAACAGAAGAGAATATTTTACTGTTGAGCAAAGCAACTAAATACTTAATATTATTTCCAGTAATGATAAAACATTTTTGATTCGTATAATAACTTGTATCATCGTAATAAAAAGGCAAGAATTTGGTCATATTTGGATAAACTATCTTCTCCTTCTCAAATTCTTCAAGATAAGCACAATTTCTTAAATTTGTCCAGTGATCACCTTTGTCTTGTCTCTTCTTTAATTTTTCTTCATATTGTAAAAAGTGTTCATAAATAGTTGGATAATCATTTACAATATCTATTCTTGGAATATTTTTAATTTTAATACCATTGTGAGAATTAATCAACCACAAATCGGCAAACTCAGAAGTATATCTTTTAATATCACGACCTCTGAGTATCGGTTTAATTATCTCTGCATTGCGTGGGTCTTTGCCAATCAACTCATCTTTTTTATCACCACTAATTATAAATGCTTCGTTATATCCAGTTTTAATGCCATAATTTATTTGAATATCCCAATCTTTGAGTGGTGTGCCGATTGCTTCAATTTTGGTTTTAATTCTCTCTTCAATCGGACTGGAAATAATCCATGAATCTTTTATGTTAAATCCCTTTGTTTCAAAAGCATTCTCTTTTATCAGCTTTTCAAAATTATCAGACTTTTCATTAAAAGATTTAGCCAAAGAAAAAGCCAAACACTTTTCATCATTGGTCGATTTCTCAGTGAAAATAATATTGGTGTCCACAGTCGCTT
>JAJRPT010000162.1 GCA_024280675.1 Bacteroidota bacterium | reverse complement strand
CACGACCGAAGTCACTTCCGACGTTTAGATTCAAAGAAATTGCTGGAGTGTAAATATTTGCAAAATGAGTATTAAATGTTGGCCTCAGCTTTTTTGGAGCTGTGGCTTTCTTTTCTTTTTCAAAGCCCGCAATGCGGGTTTCTTCTTTATCTTTATTTTTAGAAATAATAAAATCTTGGTTTTAGTTTGTTAAGGATTGACTAGATATTTGCAAAATGAGTATTAAATGTTGGCCTCAGCTTTTTTGGAGCTGTGGCTTTCTTTTCTTTTTCAAAACCCACAATGTGGGCGGGCTTATGGTTTGCCACTCACACGACCGAAGTCACTTCCGACGTTTAGGTTCAAAGAAATTGCTGGAGTGTAAATATTTGCAAAATGAGTATTAAATATTGGTCTCAGCTTTTTTGGAGCTGTGGCTTTCTTTTCTTTTTCAAAGCCCGCAATGTGGGCGGGCTTATGGTTTGCCACTCACACGACCGAAGTCACTTCCGACGTTTAGATTTAAAGAATTGGCTGGGGTGTAAATATTTGCAAAATGAGTATTAAATATTGGTCTCAGCTTTTTTGGAGCTGGTGCTTTCTTTTCTTTTTCAAAACCCACAATGTGGGCGGGCTTATGGTTTGCCACTCACACGACCGAAGTTACTCCCAACGTTTAGGTTCAAAGAATTAGCTGGGGTGTAAATAAAAGAAGTACAAGAGTTGCCATTGTGGCAACCACACGAGGTGTGTCACACACCTTGTGTGCTGTCCAGAATCAAAACACACTTCGTGTTGGAGTGTATTCCTTATCCATACATTCCACACATAAGAGCATATTCATATCCTAATTCAGGTTACTCACTACTTTTGGCAAGCAATTTGGACTTAAATATGCGACTTAAACTTTAATAATTTTCCTATAGAAGACCTGCTTGCCGGTGCTTACTCTTATAAAGTAAATTCCACGCTCCAAGCCAGCAAGACTAATTCTATTTGATCTGCCACTCAAGACCACTGCTCCTCCAATATTTGAGATTTCATACTTTGGATATTTTTCTGAGATATTTATAATTAATAAATCAGTATTTTGGACAGTATGTATAATTATATCATTGGTCATCGAAAGCGATGAAGGGTAAACGGTATAACAAGAGCTTGTATCCTTGCACTCACTTTGCTCAATCTCAAGGGCATAAACTCCTGCATTTAATACGGCAAATTCCTTCTCATTTGCACCTTCAATCCACTGATAATTATTTTCACAATCGAGCCACTGGTAAATTCCAAACTCGGCATTGGCAATTAATTTCCCGTCCCCAACCGTAATGCTTGTATCAATATCTGGAATTGTAAGAATTAATCTAAAAATAGAATCACAGCCCGAATAATTCTCGAACAACTTGCCGTATGTTCCGCTTTCGGTATAAATACCGCCTTCCCATTCATATTGATCACAAGCCAAAATATTAATGTCGAAATAACTTGTTTTGCAGAACTCATAAGCCCCAACATCAATTTGATTTCCACCAACTGGACGAGCGTTCCAATCAAAATCAAACTCCACATCGGCTCCCACTTCAACACCAGCATCAATGGCTGGAGAACCTGTGGATAAGGACAAAATGAGGTCTTGCCACCTGCCACTCGATTTGACAAAATCAGAATAGCTTGCCTTTAAATTTCCTTCATTGGCAAGGAAAACCCCACCATCTCTTGAGCGAATTGTCTGAGCATCAGGATTCACTGGAGATGGTATAACAAGATTATTGCGAACAAATGCTGAGCTTTCTGGAAAACGAATCTGAATATTTTCTATACACTCAAAAACTGTGTTGTTGTAAATTTTGCAACTATCGGCTTGGTTGATATAGATTGCGGCATCGGTACCTCTGATGAATATGTTATTTCTAATAATTCCCCCACGATGTTCAAATTCCCGATTATTGTCACGGTAGATATTCGGGCTAGAGCCACCGCCACCAAATGAAGCACCAATCAAGCAATTAATAAAAACACAATTTTCAATTATAGTACCAGATGAGTTTCCTTTTGTAAAGCAAGCATAGGCGGGTTGCCCATTGCGTTGGATATTAATAAATGTAGTTCCTCTGATTATCCAATCATTTACCCCAACACCATCGACTCCTTCGACATTTGGACGCTTTCCTCCAGTTTCCAGAGTAAATCCAATCAGGCAATCTTCAACCAGCAACCTGTCTGGATAAATTCCAACAGCAGGATTACTTGAGCCTTTCACTCCAGATTCGCCGTGGTCCATCATTACCACATTTCTCAAAGTGCAATCGGTAGAACCAAGATCGAATTTAAATCCATGAAAATAAGAGTTGCGTGTTGTCAGCGATTCAAAAGTCCAATCTGGGCAATTTTCAAGCTCGAAATTTATGCTCATTCTGTCATCATCAACACCGTAGCCTTGGATAATCACATCTTCGGGATTGCCGGTCACGCCCCTCACCAACACAGGACCTGGTCTTCCAATTATTTGTAATTTAGCTCTGTCAGAAATTGTATAAACGCCTTCTGCAATGATTATCGTGTCATTGGGAAGAGCCGAAAGGCATGCGTCTCTGATTTGCTCATAGCTTGAGACTTCGACAATTCTAGCATGAGTATTTTGGAAAGATAGGATGATGGAAAAAATGAGTAGGGGTAGAATTGCTTTTTTCATAAACTTATTCCTTTTGAGAAAAAAATACTTGCTAATTGCAATTTAACTTTTAATCTGGGAAGACAAGCAATCGAGTTGCTGTCAATTCCTCCAGTGAGTCAGATTATTTATGAAAGAGGAAAATAAATATTTTAACTGGCATAAAATTTACTATATTAGGTATTAGATAAATATTATAACAATAAATGCTTATATTCGTACATTAAAATAAATCAAATAATAAAATGTTAGAAAAAGAATTTAAATATTACCTAGAAAACCAAGATGAACTTGTAAAAAAATACAATGGAAAGTATTTGGTAATAATTGAAGAAGAGCTTGTCCAAGCCTACGATACTGAAAAAGAAGCCTATTTTGATTCAAACAAAAAGTATGAACAAGGTACATTCCTTATTCAACTTTGCGAGGAAGGAGAAAGATCATACACACAAACATACCATTCTAGGGTAACATTCATTTGAAGGTAAAACAGCATTTTCATTTCGAGTTCCATCTACACAAAAAATTGATTTTGTTGAAGATTCTAAAGAAAAGCCTTTAGAAACCACAAATCATACTCAAAAGAGAAACTCAAAATGTAATTGTGGTAGTGGCAAAAAATTTAAAAACTGTTGTATGAATAAAATGTAAATTTATTCTCAATTTAGTCCCCACCACTCTCAGAATCAATCCCCAACGACTCATCCAAAAATTTATAAAATTCACGATACCAAAGAACTTTTTCTTGAGGTTTCAATATCCAGTGATTTTCATCTGGGAAGACAAGTAATCGAGCAGGGATATTTTGAACTCTGGCAGCGGTGAATGCTTCCAATGACTGAGTGTATGGCACACGATAATCTTTTACTCCCGTGATTATAAGCAAGGGCTTATTCCATTTCGTTGCAAAGTTATGCGGAGAATGAGCGTCGTAGTATCCTCTGTTTTTCCAGTAAGGTCCCCCGTTGTCGTAGTTTGGGAAGAAGAGTTCTTCGGTCGAGCCATACATTGAGATTTTGTTGAATATTCCGCAATGTGAGATGAAAGCAGAAAAGAAATTGTCCTGATTATGACCCGCAAGCCAAAATGTCATATACCCACCAGCCGAGGCACCGATGGCAGCAATTTTTGATTTGTCCACATAAGAATTACTTGCTTCAGCCTTTGCTGATTCAACAATATCTACCATTGGCATCCCGCCGTAATCTTGCCCAATTGCGTCAGTCCAATCTTGCCCAAAGCCGGGGCAACCACGACGGTTTGGAGCTACAACAATATAGCCACGTGAGGCAAAAGACTTCATACTCCAGCCGTAGGAGAAGTATTGTGAGATTTGTTGTTGAGGTCCGCCTTGGCAATAAACCAGCATCGGATACTTTTTATTCTTATCAAAATTTGGAGGATAAACGACCCAGCTATGGACTTTTTTCCCATCGGTAGATTTTGTCCATTTTGCTTCTATCTTGGAATCATCAAACTTTTTCATTGCTTCATCGTTGAAGAAACTTATCTGTTTAGATTTTTTTGTACTTTGAGAGTAAATAAACAATTCTGGAGGATAATTGAAATTCTCGCTAGAATACAAAAGCAATTTATTATTTGCATCAAGCCCACGAAGCCCATTGTCGGATTGTCCAGAAGTTAGAATGCGGTAAGTTCCGACAAGCGTGATAGAATAAATTTGATTAGTTCCTTTGCCATCTGGGGCTAGAAAATAAAGCCCGTCACCTTTGGAATTCCAAATTGTTTTGCTTGCCGGCTGGTCGAGATTTGTGGTCAGTTCTTTTATTTTCTTAGTCGAGAAATTATAAATCATCAATCTATTCCGGTCAGATTCATAACCGGCACGTTTCATTGATTCAAAAGCAAGAGATTTCCCATCTGGGGAAAAGATGGGATGTTTGTCATACCCCGGCATACCTTCTGTAATATTTCTTGTGCTTTTATTTGCAATATTATAAACATAAATATCAGAGTTGGTCGATTCGGTATAATCTTCAACTTTCTTGCAAGTATAAGCAATTTGCTCTGAGTCGGGCGACCAGTCATAACCAGTGGCATTGCCGAATGGCTTCATCGGAGACTCAAACCTTTCGCCCTTCATAATATCAGTTGAATCTTTTGTTTCTAGATTGTAAATGAAAATATGTCTATATTTTTCGTCCGCCCAAGTGTCCCAATGCCTTGCCATCAGATTGTCGTAGACCATTGCGTTCACTTTTGCAAGGTCAGGGTTTTGTTCGATTATAGTCGAATCTAATTTGACATCTTGAGAATATGAGAGGTATTTATTGTTGGGTGAGAGTTTAATATTGGAAATTGATTCGGCAAAATCAGTGACTTGAGTCGCCTCGCCACCATTTATATTTATTTTCCATGCTTGCATAGATTCAGTACGGTCGGACAAGAAATAGACATATTCTCCATTTTTATCCCAAATGGGTGAGTTGTTATGATTTCCACTTGAGCTTAGTTGAGTAGTTTTTTTTGTATTCACATCAATCAAATGGATTTGAGAAGTGAATGTATTTTCTTCCACATCGGCTTCTGTGATAACCACAATAGCTTTTGTGCCATTGGGGGAGAGGCTGAAGGCAGAGATTCTTTTCAGTTTAAAAAGTGCTTCTGTGTCGAACGCTTCAGCATTAAGTGAAATTGAAAATAATAGAAATAGGACGGGAAAATAAGTCATAGTAAATGTTCTTTTAAAATGTTAAATTGAGATTGTGGGAAGTTAAAGAATTTTAGAATATTTATTAGTGGGAAAATGAATTTGTTGTGGTGTTTTTATTCTTTAATTTCGTGATTGCAAAATAATTTATTTACAAAGAAAATTAATAAAAAAAATATGAAAAAAGATATACAAGTAACTGGACTTGGAAATGCTCTTGTTGATTTGCAGTATGAAGTTTCCGAAGATGAGCTGTCTGAGTTGGAATTTGAAAAAGGAATGATGACACTTGTTGATGCCGACAAACAGAAACAAGTTATGGCAAAATTCCAGAACCGAACACACAATCGTTGCTCAGGCGGTTCGGCTGCCAACACGATTATTGCCTTTGCTGGATTTGGCGGAACTGCAGCCTACCAGACTCACTTGGGTGCTGATAATCTTGGCGATTATTATTTCAAAGAATTCGAAGAGCTTGGCATCCAACTTCACGCCCAGCAGATTGACACCGATCCCACTGGTACTTGCTTTGTGATGATCACCCCTGATTCTGAGCGAACGATGGTAACCCATCTTGGAGCAACTGCGCTTCATGCCAAAAAACATATCAACCCCGAGCTTGCCAAGAGATCGGAGTGGCTCTATATTGAAGGGTATAAATTCTCAGAACAAGACTCTACCCACGCAGTCCATCACAGTGTTGAGCTATGCAAGGAATACGACACAAAAATTGCACTTACATTTTCTGATAGATTTATTATTGATGTATTCAGAGAAAGGCTTGACTATGCGGTAAACAATGCCGATTTGATTTTTTGCAATGATGTTGAAGCCTGTGCCTATACTAACTTGAAAAGTGGAAGGGAAGCGTTCGACAAGCTTTGCCAAACGGTAGAAAATGTTTGTGTGACACTGGGCAAAGACGGATCATTGGTCAAATGGGACGGTAAAGTTTATGAGATCCCGCCCTACAGGGCAAGACTCGCCGATACAACAGGAGCTGGAGATATTTACGCTGCCGGCTTTCTCTATGGGATAATTGATACTGGAGAAGCCGAACTTGCTGGCCATCTGGCATCATACTCTGCCTCTCTTGTTGTGTCCCAACTAGGAGCAAGACTTGATAGGTCTCACAAGGCATTCAAAAATAAAATTTACGAAGCACACAAACTCGGAAGACTAAAATAATTAATTCAAAGTAAAAGGCTAAATTTATGAATTTGAAAGTATGCTCAATATTTCTTTTTTTGGTATTTCTATCAGTTTCTAACTTAGAATCCCAAGTCAAATTGTCTTTGAGCGAGCAGAGGGCTTTCTCACCAAAAGATTT
>JAJRPT010000161.1 GCA_024280675.1 Bacteroidota bacterium | reverse complement strand
GAGAGTATGCGTTAATGCGCAAAAACTTATAAAATCCAAGGCAATCATTATTGCCAAAAATAATAAACGCAGGAAGGACTTGAAATTCAGCCTAGAAAGTGCAGACCTAACTATTGCTCCAAACGAGCTGTCAAATCTGGTAAAAGAACTGGTGTGCAATGCTTTTAAATTCTCTGGTTCTGGTGGCAAAGTTTCCTTGGAAGGAAAAGTTGATAAGGACTCTTATTTGCTTGTTGTCTGCGATGAGGGAAAGGGATTTTTGCCCCATCAACTAGAAGATGTAGAAGTCTTTACTCAGTTCGAGAGGAATTATTATGAGCAACAAGGTATTGGGCTAGGACTTATGATTGTCAAGAAAATATGTGAAATAAATAATTTCAATTGTACCGTCGATTCCGATGGCAATACCTACACCAAATTTTTTATTGAAATTCCAATCCATAAATATCAAGAATGAAAATAAATATTTTTCAACTCAAGCTACATTTAATTTTTTTTACCTTTATTGCTTTATTTTCATCTTGCCAAAACAGTGATGAGACCATTGTGAGAACTGGCGGTATTTTAGGTGAGAGAATAAAAATCTATAGCTCCGATTTGGCAATGACTAAAATCATAGCCGATTCGCCCAAGGATTATTATTTCGCCCTAGGTTTTGTTCACGCAATGCAGTCCATTTCGCAAATGGAATTGCAAAGAAGAATGGCTCTTGGGAGTATGTCAGAGATTTTTGGTGAAAGTGCCACTGGATTAGATATACTTATAAGATCGTTAAACTTCAAAGAAATAGCAAAGCGCTCTTGTGCTAGACTTGACAAGGAAAGTTTAAGAAAAATCAATCAATACCTGGGCGGAATAAATTCTTTTCTGGGCTCTAAGCCCACTTTATTTAACCATTTAGTATTTGGCGAAAAGCTCAGAGAGTGGAAAGCCGAAGACATACTCACGCTTTTCGCCTTCCACTCATTTACTCAAAATACTCAACTCATAGGAAAACTAGATCACCTAATCTTAAGCAGTGGAAAAGAACCAGCATTTAAGCAATACACATTGGAAATTAAAAAAATATTCCTAGATATTTTAACTAATCCAAAAGGAATCAAAGCGTGTAATATTTTTCATAAAAGTGGCGACGGTCATTTTGCGGTGAATTTCTCTAGCGTCGGCAAGCTTCAACTGCCAAGCCTTTATCTATTTACTCAATTCCACCTCGCCAATGACTCTGACAACAAACATAGTATTGCTGGATATTTCTTGCCCGGCTTGCCCTTTCCTATTGCTGGAAAAACTAGCCTAGGCGCGACATTGTTTGATTTTGTTAGTGAAGACGCTCATTCTTTTGACAAATTTAAACTCTCATCCGACGGGCAATCTGTTATCGGTCGTGACAATAATCTCAAGAAAGTGAACCTTCTAATTGATTCACTTTCACTAGCAAAATCTTCGGTTAAGTATTATAGGGCAGAAATTGATTCGGGTGTGTTTCTTTTGAATTACAAAAGAGATTTCAAAGAAGAGCAATATTATCTGTCCATTGATTTCAAGGTTCAATCATTAGACATCTCACTTCCTATGCTACTGAATGAAAATATTTTTGATTCTACTCAAAAGCTAATTACTTTATCGGAAGAAAGTCCATTCTCTTTTCAAATTGTAAGTAACGGAAAACTATTTAGGATTAATTCGAGCAAAGAAGATAGTTTGGATTTTAGAGATAAGGAAATCTCAAACTTGTTAAGGCAAAACACCTCAGCAAATGAAAATGAACTCTTTTTGATTGCTAGCAGCAAGCAAGACTTGATTGCAAAAGAAATTCTGGGAAGTACAATCAAACTAATTGCGGCAAATAAAAAATTATTAACTCAGCCAGAAATTTCATACCTAGACTCGCTGGGCAAATGGGATGGCAATCTCTTTGATGATAATATTTCACGACTTTTCTTGACTTACGAAAACAAACTCAGGACCATTGGCCAAAGCCCCCAAGACGCAAAGCACGACAGGAAGGTATTGAAACTTGTGATTGAAGCGTACAAATATGCAGTGGGAAAATTTGAGGATTACAGCTTTGATATTAGTTTAGATCACATTGCAAAAAATTATAGTTCCGAAATTGATTTTTTTAAATTAAAAAATATTAAATTCGTTGCCTCGGAGAATAGCTTAGTTCCATTTTATAAAATAAGCAAGCCACAAAGTGACAAGTCACAAAGTGACAAGTCACAAAATAAAAATAGTTTGTATTATGGAAGTGTTTTTAATTTTTCATTCAATACCAAAAGTAATAATATGCTTGCCATTTCCCTCGGTGGACAAAGTGGAGAACTTAACAGCCCTCATTATTCCGACCAAGTCTATTTATGGTCGGCGGGAGCATATTCAGAATTATTGTTCTCCAACAAAATTGAAAAATATGAGAAATTAGATTATCTAATCTGGAATGAAAAAAAATGAAATTAGACTTTAGAGAGAGATTAAAATTAGGTGCTATTCTTTTTGATGGGGGCATCGGCACAGAAATTTATCAAAAAGGTGTACACGTCAATAAATGCTACGAAGAATTGAATTTGACAAACCCAAGCCTTATTGAAAAAATTCACCATGACTATTTGAAAGCAGGTGCAGATGTAATCACTTCCAATACTTTTGGTGCAAGTTATTACAAATTACTTTCTTATGGCATTTCAGAACAAATTTATGAAATAAATTTTACCGGTGTTGAACTTGTCAAAAAAGCTACAAGTGATAATGCCTACACAGCAGGATCGGTTGGACCACTCGGCGTGCAACTCGAACCCCTCGGGAAAATGTCAAAAGAAGAGGCACGGCAAGCATTTGCCCAGCAAATAAAGCCACTTGTCGATGCGGGAGTGGATTTATTGATATTTGAAACATTCTTATATTCAGATGAGCTAAAAGAGGCTATAACCGAGGCTCGGAACTTTACCAACATTCCAATCATTGCTCATATCACAATAGATGATGATGGCCATAGTCTTAGTGGTGCGACAACAGAGGCAATGGCAAAAGATTTTGAAGAGATTATCAAATGTGGAGCCGATGTGGTTGGTGCAAATTGTACAGTCGGCCCCCGAGACATGCTCATTTGGCTCGACAAGGCTAGGTCTCTTATCTCCTCTCCCATATCAGTTATGCCAAATGCGGGCAAACCAAAAAATATTGATGGAAGAAATATTTATCTCACCTCTCCTGATTATTTAGGTGAGTATGCAAAATATTTCCTACAAAGTGGAGCCAATATTATTGGTGGGTGTTGCGGCACTAGCCCAGCCCATATTGCTTCGATGAGGGCAATGGTAAATTCTGTAAAGCCAGAGCTCAAGCAAAATAAAATAAAATTTAAAGATAGCAAAGAAGCCTCAGACGTTGAAATAATTGAAACAATAAATAAGTCAAGGCTCTCATCCAAAATCTCACGTGGGCATTTCGCCACTTTTGTAGAACTTGTATCCCCACACGGTATTGACCCACAAAAACAAATTGACAAAGCACGTAGTTTGTATAATTACGGCATAGATGTGATTAATATCCCAGACGGACCACGGGCTTCGGCACGTATGGCAGCGGGTGCTTTGGCACTAATCCTGCAAAGGGAAGTAGGAATTGAAACTGTGTTGCACTTTGTTTGCCGGGATAGAAATGTGATAGGTATGCAGTCAGACCTTATGGGATATTACGCCCTTGGACTGAAAAATATATTGGCCGTCACAGGCGATCCACCTAAATTAGGTTCCTATCCCGATGCAACCGCCGTCTTTGATGTCGATGCAATTGGACTTGTCAATATTCTCAGACGACTAAATCACGGTATGGATATTGCCGCAAGCCCCATTGGGAAACCAACCGGATTCTCCATCGGAGTGGCATGTAATCCAGGTTCCTTGGATTTGGACAATGAGATTGCTAGATTGGAGTGGAAAGTGGAGGCAGGTGCTGAATATGTTATAACCCAACCAGTGTTCGACAGAAACAAGTTCCATACTTTTATTGAGAAAACATCACATATTAAAATCCCAATTATTGCGGGGATTTGGCCACTTGTTTCATACAGGAATGCAAAATTTATGAATAACGAAGTACCAGGAGTTGATGTTCCTTTTGATATATTAGAAAAAATGAAAAAATGGGAAGGTAAAAAAGAAGAGGGTATAAGCCAAGGCGTTGAGATTGCTTCGGAAATATTGAGTGATATTTCCCCACTTATTGCTGGGGTACAAATTTCTGCTCCATTTGCAAGAATAGAACCAGTGCTAGGCATCTTAGATAATTTTAATTTGCGAGATTAATATTTATGAATGTATTAATAGTAGAAGATTCCTCTGTTATGAGACGTGTTATTGGCAACACTGTCAAAAAATTCTTGAAATGCCAAGTCATCGAATCTGAGCACGGAATAGAGGCATTGCAGATATTAAAAAATAAAAGAGGAAAGTAAACATAAAACATGTGCGGAATTGCTGGAATACTCGATCTAAGGTCAAAATCAAACCTAGACGAAGAACTACTCAAAAAAATGAGCAATGTGATTGCCCACCGTGGACCTGATTCCGAAGGGCAGTTCCTTAGTCAGTCTGCAAATTTTGGAATGGCATTCAGAAGGTTGTCCATCGTTGATCTCTCAGAAAATGGCTCCCAACCAATGAGCGATGAGCAAGACCATTTCACAATCGCCTTCAATGGTGAGATTTACAATCACAATGAAATTCGCAACACTCTCAAAAACAATGGGATAAAATTTAAATCCAACACGGACACCGAGAGCATTCTTTACGGCTATACTAAAAAGGGCGAGCAAATACTCGATGATATGCTAGGAATGTGGGGGATTTCAATTTGGGACGAGCAAAACAAAGAACTCTTCCTTTCTCGTGACAGAATAGGAATAAAGCCACTCTATTATTATTACGAAGATGGTTTGTTCATTTACGCATCCGAAATCAAATCAATTCTTGAGCATCCAGATGTGAAAAGGGAAGTGAATTTTGCCGAAATTCCAAATTATTTAGTTCATGGAATGAGTTCACGACATGAAACTCTTTTTGCTGGAATTAATAAATTACCTTCTGGACACAATCTCAAAATTGGAATGGATGGTGAGCTTAAAATTGAGAGATATTGGCATCCATTTGCCAGAAAAAATAACTCAATCCTAAGCTCCGAAGATTTGCAAAAAGAAACTCTATCACAGCTCCGCTCCTCGGTTGCTTCCCAGATGATGAGCGATGTACCTTTTGGCGTATTTCTCTCGGGCGGAGTGGATTCTAGTCTGAATGTAGCACTCATGGCCGAACTTATCGATACGCCGATTGATACTTACACGGTTGGATTCAAAGAACTTGAGAAATTTAATGAGCTAGAATACGCCCGTCAGATTTCTAAGCAGTTTGGTACAAATCACCATGAAATACTCATTGACGACCGTGATGCCTTTGAGATTTTGGAGAAATTACCCTATCATACCGACGAACCAAATGGCGATCCTGTTTGTATCCCACTTTGGTTTTTGAGCAAATTAACGAAAGAGTCTGGCACAACAGTTGTCCAAGTGGGCGAGGGTGCCGATGAACAATTTGTGGGATATGAGTGGATGCTGCAAGGATACCGCTTCTACTCTGGTGCGTGGAAATATTATAATAGCTTACCCAACATTGCTAGGAAATTATTTTACAGCTCAATGTCTCCACTTCTGAAAAAGACAATGCCAACTCTGGCCGTGGAATATTTTCGCAGAGCATCCCGGGGCGAATATTTTAATTGGAGTGGCGTGCCAGTGATTCCCACTGTTTCACAGGAAGAATTATTCTCTGACAAATATAAAGATCTAACGAAAATACCAGCACAATACGCCAAAGAGCTTCATCAAGACGCTCAAGAACTCAGCCCCGGTGGTGATTATTTCCAGCATAATTTGTACATTGAACTAGCTCACCGCTTGAGCGAGACACTTCTGATGAGGGTGGATAAAATCGGTATGGCACATTCGATTGAG
>JAJRPT010000160.1 GCA_024280675.1 Bacteroidota bacterium | reverse complement strand
GAAGTCTTTCTTTATCCCCTCAATTTGATCAGAGGAGCAAGACCTACCCCGGAGTGGAAAACAAACTCCATCATTATAATAAGAAAGCACAATGTCATTTTCTCCATTTTGGTCAAAATCATCGCTATGAACCGAGAATGGAAATTCTTCACTTGCCTTATATTTGTAATTGAGTCCTAGATTCCCCGCAACATAATCAATATCTCCATCCGAATCATAATCAAGTGGAACAATAGTCCACCACCAACCCTCACTCTTTTCTCCAATTTTTTCTTTTGTGACATTTTTGAATTTGCCGTCATTGTTTTCCATAAACATTAACGGCATCCATTCACCGGTTACGATTAAATCTCTGTCTCCATCCGAATCGAAATCTGTCCAAAGTGCCGAAGTGACCATTCCTGGTTCTAGCAAATCAGGTGCAAGCTTTGCCGTAACATCGCTGAATTTCCCATTATTGTTTTGCAACAAGTATGAGCGTGTTGGGTAGGGGTATTTGCTAGGGGTTTGCCTTCCTCCCACAAACAAATCCAAATCACCATCGGAGTCATAATCGGCGGCGATAACACATGAACCACTTGAATACATTTTTGGTAATGTGTTGCTGGTCTTCTTAAATTTCCCATTTCCTAGATTTTCATAGAGTCTGTCTTGGTAGTGAGCACTTCCGGCTGAGTATTCATTTGAGCCAGAGACAATGTAGATATCTAAATCCTCATCACCATCGTAGTCAAAGAGCAAAATGCCCATATCTTCAAAATCTTTATCATCGGTGATATCTTTTTGTGGATTGGCTACAAATTGTTTGTTTCCCTTTTGATAGAGGATTATTGGAGCAGAGCCACTTGCCCCACCAAATGCTAAATCCACTTGACCATCGCCATCGATGTCGCCAAGAGCCATGCCTGGTCCCCATTGAGACATTTTATGAGGCAGAAGCACTTCTTTAAAGTAGTCGTCATACCTTTCCTCAAAATGTGTCAGCTCAACACTCGGGGGCATAAGTTCTGAGAATAATTGTTTTGGTTTCTTTAGCAAGAAATTATATTTTTCCTTGGCATCACTTTCCCTCAGAGTAATTACTTGATTTGCCCCTACATTAGACAATGTTTGCTTTGCACCTCCAAGCCAAACAACTACAATTGAATCTAGTTCTTTTGCGTCTCCAATTCCAAAATGAAGAATATCTTCGACAGATGAAATAAATCCACGAGTTGGCATCTGCTCAAGCATCTGCATTTTGCCACCCGAGTGTGCGTAAACCCGGGCGTTAAATCCACCAACATTGCCTTTGTTTCCTTTTAGTTTAATTCTTAGGTAGTTGTTCTTGTTTATTTTGTCAGAATTATTTTCATAGACATGAGCAAAATCATCCATATTACTCACCACCAAGTCCAAGTCTCCATCCAAGTCCAAATCAGCCCAAGCAATCCCCTGTGAATATCCAGCAAAATCAAAACCCCACTCCTTTGATACTTTTTTCATTTGCAAGGACCCAGTATTTTCGTAGGCGTAATTGGGGAGACGAACCGACGGGACTTGCCACAAGACCTTATTCACATCAAAATCTTTTATATCGTCGAAGCCATATCTCTTTAGATGAGCATTTAAAGAATCTTGATCCACACCCGGGATGGGCTGTCCAAAAAGATTATTGTCGTTGAGAAAGTTCCAAGATCTAATAAAGTTAGTGATGATCCCATGTTCTTGTGAAAAGTCTGTATTTCTCAAGTCATACCTAATACCATTTGTAACTACAAGGTCTTTGTCGCCGTCGTTGTCAAAATCGGCAAGCAAAGGAGCCCAACTCCAATCGGTAGAAGATATTCCGGCCAGAAAACCTATGTCTGAGAAAGAGCCGTCACCATTGTTGCGTTGCAGGGAATTGAACATATACTGGTAATGATCGCCTTTTGAGACAGTCTTCCAGAAGGCATCAGGATTCATTCCACTCATATTGGATTTGATACGTTTATTGTCCTCGGCTGTCATGTCGAGGGTGAGTATGTCCAAGTTGCCATCATTATCAAAATCGGCGACATCACTTCCCATTGAAAAAAAAGAGATATGCTTCATCTTCGCACTAATCATTTCTCTGAATAAACCTTTACCATTTCCATAGAAGAGAAGATCTTTATCTTCGTAATCATTGCTGACATACATGTCTAAATTACCGTCATTATCAAAATCGCCTGAAAGTATTCCCAGCCCATGAGCCTCATGTTTAGAAAAGAACTCATTAAGCCCTAATTGAGTGAAAGAGCCATCGCCATTGTTTCGGTACAATTTATCTACTTGAATATCCTCAGGGGATGCCAGAAGTAGTACGTCATTTTTTATCTCGCCCTCATCTGTGGTGGGTCTGTTAAGCACATACAAATCTAAATCCTTGTCATTGTCCATATCGAAAAACATGGCATGGTTGGACAAAGCAGGATCGTCAATGCCCCATTTCTTTGCTTCTTCGTGAAATTTCATTCCACCTTCGTTAATATAGAGCTGATTGGCTTGTGTGCTAGTAATATTGGAAGTGGTTGCAGTAAAATAAATATCAAGACGACCATCGGAGTTTAAATCGACAAGACAAACACCAGAGTGCCACCTATTATTTTTGATGTTTGATTCTGCTGTGACATCTTCAAATTTCATATTTCCTTTGTTGATATAAACACGGGATGAGACTTGATTGCCCGCAAAGACTATGTCGGGCAAGCCATCTCCATTTAAATCTCCAATGGCAACACCTCCACCATTTAGAATATACTCGTTGGTAAAGTAATTCACAGTATTGTCTTGCTTGAAATCATTTCGGAAAGTAATACCTGTTTGCCCAGGCCTCAGCAATGAAAATAATTTCTTCGTCTTCTTCGCCTCCTTTGCCTCCAAATTATTACTTAGGAAGAAAGTCGTTATTAGCAACAAAAAGATGATTTTGCCAAATGAACTATGGTTTAAAGTTTTCATAATAATTCTTTTTTATAAAAATGTAACATTCATTAACGATAATATAGTAATTACAAGCACTAAGTTACAGAAAAAAATACTAAAAACTCCATAAAAAATATTTAATAGTATTTTTTCTAGTTATTTCTATTTACTGAATCACTAGTGTCCGACAAAAATTACAGACATAGCTAAGACAGCAGAATTCCTTACAGAAACCCATTCTTTTAACTAAACCTAATTCAGAACCCCTCAAAATCTAAAATAGAGCTAACTGCATACTGGTTTTTGT
>JAJRPT010000159.1 GCA_024280675.1 Bacteroidota bacterium | reverse complement strand
TAATTCAAAAAAACTATATTTTAATATTTTAAGCATTTTGTATTTCCCCAACCATTTGAGCTATTGAATCTTCTAGTGAGCCACCGCCATAATTTTCTTTTAGCTGGGAGTTAGTGCCGTCGAATATAATATCGCCCTCGAGCATAAATATTGTCCTCTGGGAAAGCTCCTCAACTAGGCTCATAATGTGGGTGGTCATTATTATAAACTTACCCTTCTCTACTTCTTTTTTTAGAAAGGATTTGAGATTATAGAGCGAAACAGGGTCAAGCCCGTTTGATGGCTCATCGAGTATGATGAGCGGTGCCTCGAACATTAAGCAAAGAGTTAGATTAACTTTTTGCAAGGTACCACCACTGAGTGTGGATACTTTTTTGTTCAAGTGGCTCTCAAGGTGAAATAACTTAATTAATTCCCGCTCTCGTGTTTGCCTTGTACCTCTTAAATCTTGCAATAAAGCTATCAGTTCTTTTACTTTCATATTCTCTGGGAAATTTGCAATTTGTGGGAGATAAAGCAGTTCTCTTCTGTAGTCAAACTCTCCCTGGATAGGCTTGCCGTTTACCAAAATGTCGCCACCACTATGAAGAACCATCCCAAGCAAAGATTTTATCAGTGTGGTTTTTCCTGAGCCGTTTGGTCCAAGAATGGCAATCAGTCCAGCTTGGGAAATCTCCAAGTCAATCCCTTTCAAAACCTCCAGCTTCCCAAAACTCTTTTGTATGTTTTCAAATCTAATCATGGGTCACTTCCTCCATCATTGGTTTGCGATCTTCTAGGTTAGTGGGCGTGAGCATAGGAACAATTTTCTCGGCAAAGTTTATCATCTCCACAAATGATGACCTCAGAAGTATCATAGCAACGGGTGAATCGGACACAATTTGAGAAAAAAGCTCAATCGGTCGGTGCGGCACGTCTCCAATTCCATCCCTGTCTAAATCATATCCCGTGTAGTTTGTCCAGAAATTGTATTCGTATAAATTATTTGATCTTGAGTTCTTGTTGGCGGCAACTTCAAAAGTGTTTGAAATAAAATTATTGTAAGAAATGATATTGTCTCCAGAACTTGAAATGATTTTGAGTGCCCAGCCATTGTTTTGGAAATCATTGTGCATAATGCTACTTCTCATTGTGCTTTCGGAATAAATTCCAATAGTGTTTTTGTAAAACAAATTATTCTCAATGTTTGAATCTTTAATTTCCTTCAATAATAAGCCATAGGAATTTGCACCCCAGTTCCTGAGGAATTTGTTGTTCTTCATTGTGATTTTATTGGAAAACATGACCGCCACTCCAGCTCCATTGTTCTCAAACGTGTTTCCGATGTAAGAATCATGGTCTGAGAACATGAAATGTAGCCCATATCGCAAGTTGTCCTTGCTTATATTATTTTTTATCAAAGAATGGTCTACAAATTCTAGGTAAATTCCATCCCTGTGTCCAGTGGAAATATTATTCTCAATTAATATTTTCTTGCAATACCAAAGATGAATCGCATTTCCAGAAGACATTTCAACTTTTGCATTTCCCTCAACTGTGTTGTCTCTTATGATTATGTTTTTTGAATGAGCGAGGTATATCCCAAAGAATGAATTTAGGATTGTGTTGCCTTCGATGACAACATTGCTCGACTTGATGACTTTGATAGATGCCCTGTCCTCGATATAGCTGGTTTTGACACCCTTTAGTATTAAGCCTTTAATTAGTACATCGTCTGATTTGATGACAAAGATTTGCTTGCCGCTCCTTGAGATTACTTGGGCTTGGTTCTTTGCAATTAATTTTATTGGCCGTGTAATTTCTATGGTCTCAACGGTGTGAGTCCCGCCGTCAATAATTACGGTTTCGTTAGCTTCTGCATTGTTGATTGCATTTACTAATGATTTTTCTGGGCAATCTGGACAAACTAATATTTCAGACATGGAAATATACGAAAGCAAAAAAAATAGAGCGATGTATAATTTCATCTGATGATTTCTTTCAATTTTTCCCAATTATATAATGTCCCAGTATTTTTTTCTTGGTAGAACTGAGCCTTGTCCTTATTGGCAAAAGCATTTAGCCCCTCACCCATGGGAGAGGGCATATTCTCAGAAATAATATAATGAAGCTTCGTCGCATCGGTGAGAAATCCTGGCTCTTCGTAATCATTGGCAAAGAAGTTCTCCGCATTTGCGTTAATCTTCTCGTCACGATTATACTCACGAACCATACACTCGATTGAGCAATATTTATAGGCTTTTCCCTTGTCTGTGACTATCTCTGAACCAAAACGCTTGTCCATTATTGTCATCTGGCAAAAATTACAGTTCTCATGTCCGTAGTTAATCTCCTTAGCTCCTTTTGAGCAAGAAATAAGAATTAGGCTTGCGATTATAAAGATAAGAGTTTTTATGATTTTGCCCCCTTGACCTCTTTTTGAAATGAAGGCAAACAAGCAGCAAAAGCTAGTATCATCGAAGCAAAGAGGAAGTATCCCCCGCTTGCTGGCAGTGATATGGCTTTGAAATTGAGTAGCATCTTAGATCCGATAAGTGGTGGTTGATAAGCCATTCCTTCAATTTTTATTGGTGCTCGGGGATCGAGGTTGTGACCGTAATCATATTCCCATAAATAAAAATCATAGAAAGCCAATATACACAAAATTGTTAATACAGCAATCCAAGTAATGGCAAGTTTCCTGTTGCCAGTGATTCCAAATATTATCCCAATGAATGCCATTGCACCTATTACGTATGGGAAATACTTCAGCTCGGGTATTGAATCTGGCACAATAGCTTTCATCCCGATATAGTGGTTTAGGATATTAATGTTTTGTAATGTACCAGGGTGGTCACCCGTGATTTGGTTAATCCAAATATACATGGTGATACCCTTTGGATACTGAGGTGCCTCTAATGTGATTTTCCAGAGTGGCAAAGCAAACAAGACAAGCAGTAGCAAAGAAGCACTAATAAGCAGTATTTTAGAACTAAGTTTCATTTCTTATTATTATTTTATAATTAATGCAAAACGACCCTTTGAGGAGGGCCGTTTTACTGTGGTTTTTATTATGTTTAGTAATCTTCGCCAAGACCCCAGGTCAGCTTAACATTGGAGCCCTTAGGATGGACTCTGACATAACCTTGCATCTCTTGGTGTAGTGCAGAGCAGAAGTCAGTGCAGTAGAATGCAACAATGCCAGCTTTTTTAGGCTTCCACAGAAGTGTTTCTGTTTGCCCTGGCATTATTAGAAGCTCTGAGTTGTTTGCTCCACGTACGGCAAAGCCATGGGGAACATCGTAATCTTGCTCGAGGTTTGTAATGTGCCAATAAACTTCATCGCCTACTTTGATACCTTCAATCCAGTCTGGTGCAAAGTGAGAACGAATTGTTGTCATGTAAACATGTACTTTATTTCCTTTACGCTCGACTCTTGTTTCTTTTTCGCTAAAAGCTGCATGCTTATGTTTGTTGTCTTCGAGCTTAAAGAACTTGACTTGATTAGGTGCAACTAGGTCGGCGGGAATAGCTTGAGCGTAATGTGGCTCGCCAATAGTTGGGAAATCAAGTAGCAACTGCATTTTGTCTCCACTGATGTCATATAGTTGAGCAGAATGCGCAAGCTCAGGTCCTGTTGGCAAGTATCTGTCTTTTGTGATTTTGTTCAGTGCTACAAGGTATTTACCCCAAGGCTTACGAGAATCTCCACCAGGAATCATAAGGTGACCAACTGAATAATAAGTTGGAACACGGTCGAGAACTTCCCAAGTACCGACTTTCCATTTAACAACTTCTGAGGAAATAAAGAAAGTGGTGTAAGCATTTCCCTTGCCGTCAAACTCTGTGTGCAAAGGACCAAGACCGCCAGATTCGACAACACCAGCATTAATTGCCTCGAAGCTAAGAACTGGAATGCCATCAATTACTTCTTCGTAATTTTCTTCTTCGATTGCTTTTAACATTTTCTCAAAAGAATGTACTGTCAGCTCGGCCGATAGTTTACCAGCACCAACAATGTACTCGCCAGTTGGATTGACATCAACACCGTGAGGTGATTTTGGAGTTGGTAAGAAATACACAAGACCTGGACAATCTGCAGGAGAAAGAACTTTTACACTTTTAAGTCTCTTTGTGGTAGCAGTGTGTGTGTGATCATCGTATTCATTGTTTAAATAATCAGCTTTCATCTCTGTGTAGTTTCCAGCAGCTAGATATTCTTCTGCTTTTTTCCAATTCACAGCAGCGATAAAGTCTTTGTCATTTTGAGAAGCCGTTGCCTCTTTCATTGTGTAACCTTTCTCAGTGTTGTATGATGTAAAGAACATCCAGCCGTGTGAAACAGCTTTGCCAGCGTGAGCCAAATCATAATCAAAACCTGGCATAAGAATCTGGAATGCAAGCTCCATATCTCCATCTTCGACAGAAATAAAGGAAAGAGTTCCTTCAAATTTTTCTTTATAGTCTTTAATCGACACATTTGGGTCGGTGATAGGAATAGAGAAGCGAGTTCCCGCTACGATATATTCGGTATTTTCGGTAGAGAATGGAGAAGAGTGATTTCCAGCACTGTTAGGAATTTCGATTATCTCTGTAGTCTCGAATGTAGTCAAATCAATTTTGGCAATACGTGGTGTATTGTTTTCATTGATGAAGCAATATCGTCCGTCTGGCACTCCATTGGTTTGAGAAAGTTCTGGGTGATGTGCGTCGCCCCATGGAACAAAGCCATCGGAAGTCTCAAGCATTGGCTTGGTCTCTTCGTTAAAGCCATAAGCCTTTTCGGCATCGACT
>JAJRPT010000158.1 GCA_024280675.1 Bacteroidota bacterium | reverse complement strand
CTCAAAGAATTTTGTCGGAATATATTCACGGAGGAATTCCGCTCCAACAATTTTTTCGTCAAAGCTAATATTATGAGCAACAATATATTTTGATTTATCAATCAAAGAATTAAATACATTCAACACATCTTTTAGTGACATTCCTTCTCTTTCGGCACGACTTTGAGTTATTTTGTGAATCTTGGCAACTTCATCTGGAATTGTAAATCCGCTGGGGCGAATAATATAATCACCACTCGAAATCGTTTTCCCAGAAGCATCAATCTCAACCCAAGCAAGTTGGACAAGCCTTGGCCAATTTCCTAAATTCTCAAGTGGTGCCTTCCAATTCTTGGGCAGACCAGTGGTTTCGGTATCGAATAAAAGATACATATCCTAGAGCAACTCTTTGACAACAATATAGACCGAACCCTTGTATCTCTTTCCCTTTGCACGCTTTCTTGTTGGAATTGGCTTGTCTGGGTCATATTTCTGTTGAGGTGAGAGGGTTATTTCATTGCGAACTTTACGTGCGTTCAAATAATTTTTTATTGCCTCTGCTCTTGCAGCAGAAAGTTTGAGTGCTTCGTCCTCAGATTCAGACACCTCAGGGTAGACAACAATTTCAAATGAGGACTTTCTGTTAGATCTCATAATAGCAACAATGTCATCCATAATATAATCGGCACCAGTTCTAATACTGCTTTTGCCTTTGTCAAATGGGACTACTTTTATTGGGATTTTCGCTCCTTCTCTCATCGGAGTCAAAACAAAGTCACGAGAAATTTCTGTATATTTGTCAGTTGGTGGCACAATAATTTCATATTCTTTTAGAAAATAGCCTTTTCCATAGACTTCGATTGAATAAGTATTTCCTGGTTTGAGTCCCGTCAAGAAATATTTCCCAGAAGAGCGAGTCCTGCCGGTTTGCTTGCCAGACTTGTCATACACTTTAATTTGTACCTTGGCTGCTTCTTTTGTTATTTCGTCGATTGTCGTGCCGGTGAGCGAGACTACGGTTTGTGTAAATTGCCCAAATGAGGCAAGGCTCAGAGAAACAGTTATCAAGACAATGAAAAACAGTTTACTCATCGCCATCTCCTGACTCTTTCCTGTATGGAATCTCAGAAGCCCAGAGCAACTTCTCTCTAAGTAAATCATAATAGGATGAGTTCAGCGGCTTTATAAGTTTTATTTTATCTTCTGATTTTCGGATTAAGATTTCTTCTCCATCTTTTACTGAGATATGCTTGTTTCCATCCATTACAAAGCTGGATTCACCAGTTGGCGAGCTTACCTTCATTTTCACTTCGGCCGAGTTGGGGATTATCAGAGGGCGAAGAGTCAATGTATGTGGCGAGATTGGTGTCAGGCAAAAGACTGGCGTGCCGGGGGAGATGATGGGCCCTCCACACGAAAGCGAATAAGCGGTAGACCCTGTTGGTGTGGTAAGAATAAGTCCATCAGCCTTGTAATCTGCTACGTGATTGCCATTTGACCAAGCCGAAACGGTAATCATTCGTGAGGTATTTTTCTTCTCCATTGCAACATCATTGAGTGCAAAATGTTTCTTTCCTCCAATCTCACATTCGAGCAAAGTACGCTCGACCACACGGTAATTTCCGTCAATCAAATCCCTAAGAGATTGAGCAAGAAACTTTGTATTATATTCTGCTAAAAAGCCCAGCTTGCCTACATTAAATCCCATAATCGGAATGCCCGAGTGCATCAATATTTTTGTGGCAGAAAGCATAGTCCCGTCACCTCCAAAGGAGAGGAGGACATCGGCTTTCTTCTCAAAATCACACAGCTTGCAAGTCTGGACTTGCACCGAAGAAGATGTGGAAAGCTCTTGGCAAAACTCCTCTGTAGCAATCACCTCAATTCCCATTTCCGAAAGCAAGGTGGATGCTTTTTCAGCATATTTCAGTGCCTCAGGTTTTGTAGGAAGAGTAAATATGGCTATTGTTTTCATTGTTTTTATTCAATTGTTTTTTAATATAATTATTTATTATACCTCAAATCTTCCGGCCGGAATATTTTATCCCAAAAACCAATGCTCACTCCAAAATAAACAGATGAAAAGTCTGCAAGCTCATAGAACCTGTCATCATCATCGAGCGGAGTGCCTGTCTCCATATTCCCAGCCATATTTCCTGTGATGAAGCCAAAGTTAAAATTAATATTCATGCTTGCGTCACTGTCATCAAAAATCCTTGCCCGTACTTTCCCACCAACTTCAAAATATGTGGACGGGTAATAGGCATATTGAATAAATGGTTCAAGCACCCAGCCATCGAGTGGTGTTTCCCAGAACATCCCCGCACGAATCGGAAGAAATGCTATCGCCGCTTGAGGCATAAGTACCTCATTATTATTATCCTCCAAGCCCAGCCCCAGATCAAAGCTCAAGTTTTTCAGTTCTTCTGATTTGTCAGATTGTCCCAGAATAATTAAATCAAGTGCTGAGGTGCCAAGATAAACTCTGTAATCAAGGAGTGGTAACTCAATACGAGTATTAGCAACAGAAAGTCTTAATCCTTTTATTGCTTTGTCATCTTCTGGTCTTGTTGTAGTCAAAGAAAATATAGACCTTTGTGATGTAATGAGTAAACTAACTTCCAAACCACCGACATTTAGCCCTGAGATTGGTTGGTCTTTGTATTCAACATAAAGTTCTTCAGGTAAGTTTACAAAGTCGAGCAATGAAATCCCCACTCCAGCATAAAAAAGTGATGGGGATGAGACAAATGGTTTGTCCTCATTGTATAATCTATCATAATTATCAATGTACTTGTTTGCGTTCGATAAGGCATAAGAATCTGCTCCATTATTCCCAAAAGCATATCCAAGGTAAGCCCTAAAATTCATACCAGCCATTGAACCCACGTCATAGGACGCAGAAAGATTTAGGTAATAAGATTCAAAAGGGTTTTTAGCATAAATGAGGTTAATCGAGTTAATCCCAAAGCCAAACGATATTTTCAAAGCCTGATAGGGTACCTCACGTGAGAAATAATGCCGCCAATTAATATAATATGCTGGAAATCCAACCATCTCCATTTCTTCCCTAGCATCTGGGATAACCATTTCATAAAGGTGAATACCGTAACTTAATCCTTTAATTTCTTCTCCTTTCCATTTTGGCCGAAGCCTGTCTTCGTAAATCCCGAATCGGTAAATTGCTCCAGTCACGACTCCATCACGTGATTTTCTGTAATCGGTGCTAGTCTTAGGAATTGGGTTTGGAAATGCTCCAAATGGTCCTTTTGCTAAATTGTAATTGTCGTTACCACCCCAAACGCCAATGGCTTCAAAGAGTCCCAGCCGAATATAATCGGGGTAAGTCCAACTCAGAACCGAGTCGTAGGAATTTATCAAATCACGCTCTTGGATTATTGTGCTGGTGGAAGGGTGAATAACTCCGCCGTCGTCATTGCCTGGTGCGTCGTGGACATAATGGGTGTAGGTAGTATCACGAAATGTTTTTGTGTAAGTATTCTCTTCCGATCTTTTATGCAAGTCAAACAAACAAGATTGCAAAAGCACACTCGCCAGTAAAACTGTAAAAATATATTTGACTAAAGCAATCATTGTATTCTCAATTCAAAAGTTAAACTATTATTCAACACAACTTTAAGCACATTACCTCTTTCGGCTCCAGCCCCCCCCAGATGGTGTGCCAGTGAAGACACAATCCCCTTTTTTGAGATAAAAAATTGAACTCAGGTGTTTAATAATTTTATAAATGCCGTGTTCCATCTCTTTTGTATTTACACTTTGGACTAAATTAGCATTTTTATATAATTTTATATCAAAAAAATCTTCATTTATTTCATTTGCAAAAATAACAAATGTTAGTCACAATCAAGTGAAACCTGAATTACATATTTAATGCCCATGATGTGGGGTCGCCAATGTTGTGACTCATTTGGCAATAATCACAAATTCGGCGCGACGGTTCTTGGCTTATGAAACAAAATTAGAAAGTCTGCGTTTGAATTTGTAATCATCATTAATATTGAGGTCTCTTGTGAAGAAATTATATT
>JAJRPT010000157.1 GCA_024280675.1 Bacteroidota bacterium | reverse complement strand
TAGTGGATTTATTTATGATGGGGGATATGTTTGTGCCCAAGGAAGCATATTGGAAATGGGTGAAGATAGTCTGATGTATAGTATACGCAAATTATTTAGGTATGACCTCAGTGCCACTTCAGTTGTTTCTGATTATAATGTGAAAATTAGTTTATATCCAAATCCAACTACATCAACTTTAAACATTGCCTCAGAAGAGAATATTTTGTCTATCAAAATCATTGATTTATCTGGCAATGTTTTGTTCACTCAAGCTTATCGTGGCAGTCAAAATGAAGTGAATATTGAAACAAGTGAACTTGCAAATGGCACATATTTCGCAAATATCAATGACAAGATATATAAACGGTTTGTAAAGGAGTGATTAGAATATTAACTATGTTTACGCCTGAAATTACTTATATTTGAAGAGTTTCAAATCCATAAAACTTATTAAATATGAAAACAGACATTCAAGAACTTGATAAAATATTAGACATGAAAAAAGAGAATCCAAAAGCCGACACCAAATCTTTAGAGAAAGAAATAAATGATTTAGTTTATAAACTTTATGATTTGACAGGTGAAGAGATTGCGATTGTGGAAGTGGTGTGAAGGAATGAGAGCAAGAGAAGCAAACCCTCATAACTCATTGAGATATAAGAATTTATTTATGTACAGTGTGATCCCAACAGGATTCGAACCTGTGGCCACTTGATTAAAAGTCAAGTGCTCTACCAGCTGAGCTATGGGATCAATATTTTCTTATTCGCATCCGAAAAAGAACACGAATCTAAGACTATTTTTTTAATATTCCAAAAATTAAGTTACAGATGTGCATTGAATTGCAATTATTTTCTTGACTCTCGCAGAAATGCCTCTAGCGTCCAAATCCAGCTCAGAATATAATTGATTCTGAGTTCCATGCCCTATGAACTTATCTGGAATACCATGAATGTGGAGTGTGTTTTTATAATTCTTCTCCGCCATATATTCGGCCACTGCAGAACCAAAACCACCCTGGATTTGCCCATCTTCCGCAGTCATAATAAAATCAAACTTGCCACAAAGATAATCAATCATACTCTTGTCTAATGGCTTGATAAACCTGGCATTTACAATTTCTGCACTTAGACCATCAGAATCCAATACCCGGGCTGCCGCCAGTGAATGGGCAAGCATATTTCCAACCGCAATTATTGCAATGTCCTTCCCCCTTCTCACAATTTCTGAGCTGCCAATCTCAATACTTTTCATCTTACTAATCGCAACCCCCATCCCCTCTCCCCTAGGATAACGAATGGCAACAGGTCCTGAGCAATCATAGACCGCCGTGTAGAGCATATCCCGAAGCTCCTGCTCATCTTTTGGCGCCATCAAAACCATTCCAGGAATATTTCTCAAATAAGCAAGGTCCATCACTCCATGATGAGTCGGACCATCGGCCCCCACTAGCCCACCTCTATCGAGTGCAAATACAACATGAAGATTCTGCAATGCAACATCGTGGATAATGTGGTCATAGGCTCTTTGCAAGAATGTCGAGTAAATTGCACAAACTGGAATGATTCCCTGGCAAGCAAGTCCAGCCGCAAATGTCACGGCGTGACCTTCTGCAATCCCAACATCAAAGACACGCTCAGGAAATTTCTCTTGCATAATATCCAAGCCCGTCCCATCTGGCATTGCGGCCGTGATTGCCACTACTTTTTCATTCTGCTCTGCAATTTCTGTGACTGCATCCCCGAAAATGTCTTGGTATTTCGGCATTGGCTTATCTAGCTTTGCGTCAAGGGATTTGCCAGTGATTTTGTCAATCTTGCCAATGGCATGAAGAAACTGCTTTTCTTTTGTAGCATATTTATACCCATATCCTTTCTGAGTAATTATATGCAAAAGAACTGGACCATCCATTTTTTTAATTGACTCTAATATTTTTACCAGTTTTAAAATATTGTGACCATTGATAGGTCCAATATAATTAAATCCAAAAGCCTCAAAAAGCATCCCAGGGGTGATGAAGGATTTGACACCAGTTTCAATTTTCTCTGCAATATGGCGGATTCTATCTCCAATGCCCTCTAGCTTATGAGTCATCTCCAACATATTGCTTCTCAGCTTCTGGACTTTCTCATTTGTATAAATTTCATTGAAATAATTTGAGATAGCAGAAACATTTGTGGCTATCGAATGATTATTGTCGTTCATCACCACTAGCATTTTTCTTTGTTGGAAGCCAATATTATTCATCGCCTCAAAGGCAAGTCCACCCGTCATTGCACCATCGCCGATGACTGCTGCCACATTGTAATCATCACCGTTCAAATCACGAGCGGCGGCCATGCCAAGTGCGGCCGAAATGGATGTCGAGGCATGACCAGCCCCAAATGCGTCATACTCGGACTCAGTTCTTTTTAAAAATCCAGATATGCCACCTTTTTGTCTGATGTTCTTGAGTTCTTCTCTTCTGCCAGTGAGTACCTTGTGAGGATAGCCCTGATGTCCAGTGTCGATGACTATTTTATCTCTTGGTGTATCGAATACGTAATGAAGTGCGGTAGTGAGTTCGACTACTCCAAGTCCCGCTCCAAAATGCCCGCCAGATTTAGTGATAGTATCGACAACATATTCACGAAGCTCTTGAACCACCCTTGGCAAATCGCTTGTCTCTAGCTTGCGTAAATCCTCTGGGCTGTCTATGCCAAGCAAATATTTATACTCAAAATCCATTATATCATTTCTCCTTGGGAGTAATTATATAAATCTGAACCGTTCGGCTGAGTTGTCTGCCGACTGGCAAATTATTATCATAGAGTTCCAGATTTTCTCCAATCCCGTATACTTCGAACTTAACTGATTTGGCATTAGCTTCCAAAATTGATTTTGCATTCTCGGCCCGAGCAAGTGCTAGTTTTTGGTTATAGTCCTTCTCACCTATCCGGTCTGAGTAGCCGTATATTTGAACCTTTGAATTATACTTTATGGCTGGAAGAACGTGTTTTTTTAATATTTCTTGGTCATGTGCCGAAATTCTTGGTGAATCAAAATCAAAGACAATCAAGCTGAATTTGGAAATAGTTTTGTCGGCTCTTTGTTCAGTTTTTTTTCTTTGGTAGGAATAGAATTCAATCGGGATGGAGCCGGTGTGAGTTCCGCTTTTTCCCTCTGAATTTGTCACACTCAGAAGATAATCAATTGGGATGGGACCAGATGTGAGTGTGTTGGCTTCAATTCCCCATTGGATTTTTCCTGGGCTACCATGTCCATTTATTTTTTTTATAAGTCTATCTGCTTGGCTAATTTCCATTGTCCAGCTCACAACGGTATCGCTGGTTTTCACCACCGTCTCGAATTCAATCAGCTTTGGAGAAGCAAAAGATTGTTTTTCTTTGCTTATGAGAATTGGTTCGAGAACTTCTGGGAAAGAGCTCTCAATTTCAATTCTTCTATTTTCTGCCCTTCCGTCCTCTGTTTTTTCGCCTGATGCTTTTTCGGGAAGTTGGCGAGCTTTTGTTGTTATATTTGCAGGATTAACTCCATAATTTATTACAAGATAATTCTTTGCAAAG
This sequence comes from Bacteroidota bacterium, assembly GCA_024280675.1. Lineage (GTDB taxonomy): Bacteria > Bacteroidota > Ignavibacteria > Kapaibacteriales > UBA2268 > JAJRPT01. The sequence goes on along the minus strand of JAJRPT010000157.1, from coordinate 3,010 downwards.
TCAGCTCTTTTCTTTGCCGTGGATTTGTCTTCGCCACCGGCAAGGGAAATATTCCCAGTAATTGTAATAGCAGAATTAGGATATTTTGTGAGTCTTTTACCCACTATATCAAGTGTACTCTTGTTAATTTCAATGGCATCTGATGGCAAGCTCTCAACAGCGAAAGCTCCTGTCTGAGCTTGGACTGCCAGTTTTTGTGATGATGCAGATGGTACGGCTTCATTTTTATCAAGGAAAATATAAGGCACAAGCGGGAATAATTCTGAATACTGGACTTCTTCGACCACTATATTATCCACTATTTTTCTATTCTTGTTCTCATCATAATAATAAACCCCAGCAACTTCAACATCAATCATCGACCCAGGAAGTGCGGGAGCTTTTTCTTTTGCAAAAGCATAAGAAATATTCACACCAAAGCGAATTTGACTCACAGACCAACTGTCCATTGGAATATCTGAACTTACATTAGTAAATGGCAAACGAAAGCTAATCTCTGGGCTAATTGTCCAATTTTCATTTAATTTATAATCATAACCCGCACCCATTGCTAGTCCCATCCTAGAGGAAGGGCCTCTCATATCAATTTCATTTTCACCATTATCAAGGCTAGCATTGATATTGATACCAAACTCCAGTCCAGCAAGGAAGTAAAGTTCATCAATGGGAACAAGAGTATATGCCTTTACTATTGGCGTAATCTCAAAATAGGAAAGGCTTACATCAAAATTATTTTTTATCTCAGCTCCAGCCGAGTGGTAACCAAGCCTCAGACCAAATTCCCACATTTGATTGTAATGATAATCGACAAGTCCACCAATATTTATCCCAAAACCATTTGCATTATCAAAGCCGTCAGTATTTGGCGAGTGCATATTGAGATTGCCACCAATGTAGCCACCCACTTTAAAATTATTCTTACTAAAGCCACTTTCCTTGGCAATCAGAGTAGATGTGCAGAGAATTATAAACAAAAAGAAATATTTAATCATAGTTTCATTAATTATGTGATGAAAAGGTAAACAAAATTAATCTTTTTTTGTATCTTTGCTAAGATATTTGAAAAAATGTTGATTAGTTTCTAAAACAGGAAATATTTTTAATTAATCTTAGGTAAATCATAATGCAAAGCATTACTAGAACTTATTACGTATCACTGTTGCTATTGTTTCTATTGGTTGGCTCTGCTTCTGCCATTGGTCCTCTCAAAGTTGGTTTTTCTGGGGGAATATCAATGCCAAATGAAGCTGTTGCCAATGTATTGAACTCCGAAAATGAAGTAGACTGGGCATCTGTCCAAACTGGATATAACCTTGGGTTGAACCTGCGGTTTGATTTCCCTTTAACAGACTGGGGCTTGCAGTTTGGGGTTGCCTACCATAACTTCCCATTAAGCAAGGGCAGCTTAGAAGTGGGCGGTAAACCTGCCGAAATAGAAATCAACCGAAGCATTATTCCCTTTACCGCTGGAATAAATTACAAATTATTCTCAATGGCAGAAATTATTGACTTCTACACCGGCACAGCCATAAGTTATAATTACACAATTTACACCGTAGAGTTTCCTAAGGTTTCCGTCCCAATTCCCTTAAGCGTCGGCGATGGCGAAAATAATTCCGAAGGACGTTTCGGTCTAAACTTTTCTACAGGAATTAACGTCAATGCAGTCATTTTCACTGGAAACATCGAAGCCAAATATAGTCTACTCAATTTAATCGGCTCCGAAGATGATGAAGAGTTGAAATCATATTTTGCACTTTCTTTGGGAATTTATTTCTAATTGTGGAAAAGTTTGAAAGGTGCTAAACTTACTTCTGGTAATGCTTTTCCGTATATTGCATTAATAAATTTAGTCAGGAATTTGATTTCAATGATTAGTTAAACAATACAAGAGGAATAACGATATGCTTGTGGGTGTATTACTTTCTGGAAGTGGAGTCTATGATGGTTCTGAGATTCATGAAGCAGCCTTCACTCTTTTGGCAATAGATCAAAATGGTGGCGAGGCACTCTGCATTGCACCTGATATCGAACAATATCATGTGATTAACCACGTTGATGGTGGGGAGATGAATGAGGGTCGGAATGTGCTGGTCGAATCGGCTCGCATTGCCAGGGGAAACATTCAGTCCACCGAAAAAGTGAAAATGGCCCTCTTAGACGGATTGGTGATATGTGGTGGTTTTGGAGCTGCTAAGAATTTAACTTCGTGGAATGAAAAAGGACACAAAGCCAAAATTGACCCCGATTTAAAAAGATTGCTAATTGATTTTATTGCGTCCGACAGACCAGTTGTAGCCCTTTGCATGGCTCCTGTTGTGATTGCCACGGCTTTGAATGGGACGGGCATGAATGTCAAGCTCACAGTTGGGACTACAGAAGAAGATTCGCCCTACGACATTGAAGAAATAAACCAAGAACTTGGACTCTCAGGCATGACACCGGCGATGAAAAGTGTTCGTGAGATTTGCACTGACGAAGAAAACAGAGTCATCTCCGCACCCTGTTACATGATGGATGCAAGGCCATCACAGGTGTATGACAATATCAAAATGGCGGTGGACAAAATGTTTGAATGGCATAAAGGTTAAACTCATCTCATGGGACTTTTTGGTGGGCATGAAAGTGCGAGGGAAATAGGAGATTTGTTGGGGGGGATAAAAAAAGAATTCAAGCTAGAAGAAATAGTTGCAAAAGAGAGAATAAAAGAAAACGCTACAAAATTCTTTGGAATACTGGGGGTGGAGTCGGGAACTGAGCCTCATTCGAGAAAGCAAATTGAGATAAAGCAACTACAGTCCGGTGTGCTTACAGTAATTTGCGAGTCATCTGCTTGGAGAGAAGAATTGAAACTCCGTCACGGTTCCATTGTGGCTGAGATAAATAATTATTTTAACGAAAAAATTGTTCAACGAATCGAAATTAGATAATGAGTGAAGAAATAGAAGAAGTAGAAGGGAAAAGTCCAGGGGATTATAACGAAGACAGTATCAAAGTCCTCGAAGGGCTT